>CANFCA010000285.1 GCA_947445045.1 Gallionellaceae bacterium | reverse complement strand
GCCGCGCAGATCAGGAATAACCTGCGCATGAGCGGACAAGATTCTTTGAGCGACTGATTGATAAAACAAAGCGTTCAAAACATCTTATGACCAATTTTTACTACGCAAAAAAATAAATGTTGTGTATAAGCGAGCCAAGCTCGCGAAGTAAATTATCCGTTCGCCCTGATAACCAGCGACTTGACTGCCGTTTTTTGACAGCTTAGTCGAATGGCTTGTCGAAGGGACGCGAGCATGGCTCACTCCTACAACATCAGACTACCGTTCGAGCAGGTGCAACTTATCTTTCACTGTCAGCCATTCATCCGCATCTGCAGGCGCATCCTGTTTCTCAACAATCGGCTTCCACAACTTGGCTAACTCGGCATTCAAGGCTAGAAAATGGCGCTGGCTTTCTGGTAAATCATCTTCAGCAAAAATTGCCTCCGCCGGACATTCAGCTACACACAGCGTGCAGTCAATACATTCATCAGGATCAATCACCAAAAAATTTGGGCCAGCATGAAAACAATCGACTGGGCAGACTTCTACGCAATCGGTATATTTACATTTGATGCAAGATTCGGAAACTACATAAGTCATTACTGCACTCCAATTTTTCAAAAGTGTTGCATTCTATCAAATTTAATTTAATTTACTTCACAGCTTCCCAATTTTTAGTTAGGATGCAACTTGAAATTGAGCGACCCATCCCCATCTAGTCGCACGTTACATTCCGAACCTACCCTCACAAAGCGAGAACACACCATGAGCGAACATATACATTACGTCTCCGATGCCACTTTTGAAGCCGAAGTCATACAAGCACCGCTGCCTGTCCTAGTAGATTACTGGGCGGAATGGTGCGGCCCTTGCCGCATGATTGCACCGATTTTGGAAGAAGTTTCCAGAGAATACGTTGGACGCTTGACGGTTGCCAAACTCAATGTGGATGAAAACCAGCAAACACCTGCCAAATATGGCATACGCGGCATTCCAACTTTGATGTTGTTCAAAAATGGCGATATCGCCGCCACCAAAGTTGGCGCATTGTCCAAATCCCAATTAACGGCTTTTATTGACAGCCACATCTAAAGCGTTTACTGTCCCGCCCGCATCGCCTCTCCTGCTTCGTCCTTAAAGTAACTAAAATAATAACTAACGAACACATCTAGGCCATGCGGGTGGACATCTTCCACCCCTAATTCAACCCCTTTCACACCACCCTTCTTAATCAACATTCGCGCATCGCTATGCATCTATCTGAGATAAAAACCAAACACATTACCGAACTCGTTGAAATGGCTGCGGCCAATCAAATTGAGAATGCCAACCGAATGCGCAAGCAAGACCTGATGTTCGCGCTGCTAAAAAGCCATGCGAAAAAAGGCGAAAGCATTTTTGGCGACGGCACCTTGGAAATTCTGCCGGATGGCTTTGGTTTTTTACGCTCACCAGACACTTCATATCTAGCGGGTCCAGACGACATTTACGTTAGCCCCAGTCAGATTCGCCGCTTTAATCTGCATACTGGTGATTCAATAGAAGGTGAGATTCGGACCCCTAAAGACGGCGAGCGTTATGTGGCGCTGGTGAAAGTGGACAAGGTAAATGATGAGCCGCCGGAAAACGCAAAAAATAAAATCCTGTTCGAAAATCTCACCCCTTTATTCCCCACCCAACCGTTAATTTTAGAGCGCGATATACGCGCTGAAGAAAACATCACGGGTCGTATCATCGACATCGTTGCCCCTATCGGCAAAGGTCAGCGCGGCTTATTAGTTGCTTCACCGAAATCAGGCAAAACGGTCATGCTGCAACACATCGCGCATTCCATTTCATCGAATAATCCTGATGCTACTTTAATCGTATTGTTGATCGACGAGCGTCCTGAAGAAGTCACCGAGATGACCCGCACCGTACGCGGCGAAGTAGTTGCCTCAACCTTTGATGAACCCGCTAGTCGTCACGTGCAAGTCGCCGAAATGGTTTTGGAAAAAGCTAAACGTTTAGTCGAGCACAAAAAAGATGTCATCATCCTATTGGATTCCATCACCCGCCTAGCACGTGCTTACAACACTGTAATCCCATCATCCGGCAAAGTTTTAACTGGTGGTGTGGATGCCAATGCACTACATCGCCCGAAACGCTTCTTTGGCGCAGCACGTAACATTGAGGAAGGCGGCTCGCTGACCATCATCGCTACCGCGCTGGTGGATACCGGCTCACGCATGGACGATGTGATCTACGAGGAATTCAAAGGCACCGGCAATATGGAAATCCATCTGGATCGCCGCATGGCCGAAAAACGCATCTATCCGGCGATCAACGTAAACCGCTCTGGCACACGTAAAGAAGAGCTACTCATCAAACAAGACATCCTGCAACGCATTTGGCTGCTGCGAAAATTACTCTACCCTATGGATGAGCTGGACGCGATGGAGTTCTTATTGGATAAGATTAAAGCGACAAAGAACAATGCAGAGTTCTTTGATTCAATGAAACGTTAAAAAAATGGTTTTGACGCTCGCGTATATTTATGTATAATCCGCGCCTTCGCAAAAACCGCACTAGATCGAGGTTGTTATGTACGCAGTTATTAAAACCGGTGGTAAGCAGTATCGCGTGACCAACGGCGAAACATTGAAAGTTGAAATTCTTGCTGGCGACGTTGGCAGTGCCATCTTACTGGACAAGGTGCTAATGGTTGCCGATGGCGATAAGCTGTCTGTAGGCAAGCCTATGTTGCTTGGTGCTACTGTGAAAGCGACTATCGTTGCGCACGGTCGCGGCGACAAGGTTCGCATCTTCAAGATGCGTCGTCGTAAGCATTACCAAAAAAATCAAGGTCATCGTCAAAATTACACTGAAATCCGTATCGACGGCATTTCTGCGTAAGTCAGTTAAGGAGCATATAAAATGGCATCAAAAAAAGGCGGCGGTAGTACCAGTAACGGACGCGACTCGCACTCGAAGCGACTTGGAATCAAGAGCTACGGCGGCGAACTGATTAGCGCGGGCAGCATC
>CANFCA010000284.1 GCA_947445045.1 Gallionellaceae bacterium | reverse complement strand
TTTCCCTTTGTACTCACACAAATCATAAATGATGCACTCGCCACATTTTGGTTTGCGTGCCTGACAAATGTAGCGACCGTGCAGTATCAGCCAGTGATGCGCATCGAGCATAAATTCTGTCGGGATAACTTTAAGTAGCTTTTTCTCCACATCCAAAACCGTTTTGCCAGGGGCGAGGTTGATGCGATTGGATAGGCGGAAAATGTGCGTGTCCACCGCAATGGTAGGTTGGCCGAAGGCGGTGTTGAGTATCACATTGGCGGTCTTGCGACCCACGCCGGGTAAGGCTTCCAGAGCATCACGGGTTTTCGGCACTTCGCCGTTGTGTTGAGCTAACAAGATGCCGCAAGTTTGTATCACGTGCTTGGCTTTGGTTTTATACAAGCCGATGCGCTGTATGTACCCGCGCAGCTTTTCTTCGCCTAGTGCGAGTATCGCTTGCGGTGTATTGGCAACGGGATAAAGTTGCCGTGTGGCACTATTGACACTGATGTCGGTGGCCTGTGCGGAGAGCATCACTGCCACTAACAATTCAAATGGCGAGTGATATTCCAGCTCGGTGGTGGGGTGGGGATTCGCCGCTTGCAGTCGTTGAAAAATCTCGCGACGCTTTTGCGCGTTCATTCAGAGATTCTCGGTTAAACGGCAGGTATGGCTGTGCTGCTAAATTCCTTGGCTTTGTTTTCAGCGCGCAGCACGATCCAATTTCTGGTGGCGATGAGTAAGCCTAACGAGATGAACGCCCCGGGTGGCAATATTGCCAATAAGAAGCCGTGGTAGTTAGGGATGACGTGTATCACCCATGATTTGGCGACTTCACCAAACACCAAGTCGATGCCGTTCAATAATGTGCCGCGCCCGAAAATTTCACGGATGCCGCCCAACACAGCCAACACAGCCGTTAAGCCCAAACCCATTGCAAATCCGTCTAATGCGGACTCCAGCGTGGGTTGCTTAGAGGCGAACGCTTCGACACGTGCCAACACAATGCAGTTGGTGGTGATGAGCGGAATAAAAATGCCCAGCACGACATACAAACCATGCACGTAAGCATTCATCATGAATTGCACGACGGTGACTAGGGCGGCGATGATGAGGATGAACACCGCGATGCGAATTTCTTTGGGTACGAAGGTGCGTATCGGGGCAATCGCCGCGCCAGTCATTGCCATAACAATCGCCGTGGCAAGTCCCAAGCTGACTGCGTTCACCACTGAGCTGCTGATTGCCAGTATCGGGCACAAGCCGAGCAGTTGTACTAAGCCGGTGTTTTGCTTCCACAGCCCGTTGCGGAAGATGTCTTTGAATTCTTGAGTGGTCATGTTGTTTACTCCTTGCTTGGTGTGACAGTCTGTTGCGCAAACAATTCATCACGGTGCTGTACATAATACTGCGAAGCTTTGTGTACCGCTTTAATCATGGCGCGCGGGCTAATCGTTGCGCCCGTCATGTAGTCAAATTGCCCGCCATCTTTTTTCACTTTCCAATCCTTGTCCGAGCGATTGGTGAGTGAGATGCCGTTGAAACCTTTGATCCAATCGCTTTTCGCCGCATCAATATAGTCGCCCAATCCCGGCGTTTCTTTGTGCTTCACTACACGCACACCGCTGATGGTGCCGTCGTATTGCAATGCCATGATGAAGCGGATCTTGCCGCTATAACCATCGGGCGCAATCGCTTCCATGACCAGCATCGACGGCTGACCTTGCAAGCGGCCGCGATACGCGGTGGTGGGGTTGCTATTGCCTAAGAGCGGGTCGGCGGAAATGCTCAACGTGTCCTGCATAATCTGATTATCAAATTTTTCTTGCGGCACAATCTGTTTAATCAAATTGAGCTTTTCGGCTTCTTCACTGGCGGCGATTTTGTCGTGTGTGATATTAAAGGTGAAGGCGAGTGCTGCTGTGCCCACCACGGTAAACATTAGTAAACGGAGCGAAGTTTGCATCGAGGCTTTGAAAATGGGCTGCATGTTATTTTGCATCCTTTTTGCCAAATACTTTCGGTTGCGTGACCGCATCAATCAGCGGTACGCAAACGTTCATCAGCAACGTGGCAAACGCAACACCGTCTGGAAAGCCTCCATAAGAACGAATCATGTAAGTGATGAAGGCTGCGCCCGCCGCAAAGATTATTTTTCCTTTGGGTGTGGTCGGGCTGCTCACTGGATCAGTCAAAATAAAAAATGCGCCTAACATGGCCGCGCCTGAGAACCAATGAAGTATTGGGGTGGCGTGATGTGCTGAATCAAATAAATGGAACACGCCCGCGATCACAAACAAACTGCCAAGATAGGCAACCGGGATGTGCCAGCTGATGATTTTGCGAGCGAGTAAGTAAATGCCACCGAGCAAAAATCCGATTGCCACCATTTCGCTACCGTGTCCACCCAACTGACCAAAGATCGGCATCGCCATGATTTGACTGAGCGGCTCGCCCTGACCCAAATGGGTTTTGACGGTATCCAGCGGTGTCGCCATCGTCACCGCATCGAACTTCAAACTATTCGGTAGCACCTGAGTGAAAATGTAGGCCAACTGTTCGCTGAAGCTCAGGCTATTTTGCGCGAGGCTTTGCGGACTGAGCCATTGCGTCATCGGCAAGGGGAAAGAAATAATCAGTACGGCATAGCCGATCATCGCCGGATTGAACGGGTTGTTACCCAGTCCGCCATAGAGTTGTTTGGCAACGGCAATGGCAAAGGCTGTGCCGACGACAATCAACCACCACGGTGCGAGGGGTGGAATCGCCAGTGCTAACAGCCATCCGGTGAGCAATGCGCTGTTGTCTTGCAAAGCTGAGGCGATCGGGCGATTGCGTAATTTCAACATCGCCGCTTCGGTAGCCAGTGCGGTAATGCTCGCCAAGGTGAGCGAGACTAAAATCGCCGGACCGAAATACCACACATACAGTGCAATCCCCGGAATGAGCGCGAACAAAACCTGACGCATGATTTGCGACACGCTGGTAGGCTTGGTAATGTAGGGTGCAAAAAGCATGGGGATTTAT
>CANFCA010000283.1 GCA_947445045.1 Gallionellaceae bacterium | reverse complement strand
TTGCTGAATCAGGAGTACCCATCGCCGATTTGCCCAATGGGACACGCACAGTCAATGTTACAACATCAGCATCGGGCGTGTCGTCGGTAATCATTAGGCTTGATTGGCAACAGCCTGGCAAAGACCCGCACCATCTAATCACCGTTGCCAACGTTACGGGGGGCTGATCATGAACAACAAGCCTACTTTGTTGCGCAAGAAATCTATTTTTTACCAAGCCGGGTTCAGCCTAGTGGAAATTTTGGTTGGCTTAGTCATCGGTTTGCTAGCCACCTTGGTCATCATGCAAGTGTTTTCGGTTTTTGAAGGTCAAAAACGCACCACAACAGGAAGTGCCGATGCACAAACCAATGGCAGCATTGCACTCTACTCGATCACTAACGAATTGAAATCGGCAGCGTTTGCCATGCTGCCTTTTGGTTATGCGGGAATTGAAGACTCAGCCATTGATTGCATTGCACCTGTCGTTTCTACAGCAGCATCCGCAGTGGGAGTTAGCACCACCTCGCCATTATCACCTGTCATTATCACTGATGGCGGGACAGGCGCGGGTGCCAGTGACAGCATCACCATACGTTATGGCGATAACGGTGCTACTGGTATTCCTATCGAGATTGGCTATTCGAACAATCCACCAAATATTGTTGTTAAGAATAGTGACAGTTGTCCTAAGCCGCCCGCTGGACAAGTGGGTGTAGCCGTCGCATTGCCTGGCACTACGGGCAATGGTTGCAGCATTGTCACCGTAACAGATGTACCCGTTCGCCTCGTAGTTGCCTCAAATGTTTATCCTACGATTACTTTAGGCAGTACTGCTGGCTTACCCAATACCCCAATTGCTGGGCAGCAATTGGTTTGTTTAGGCAATTGGCGCGAAGTGACCTATCGCGTCAATGCGGGAAATTTGGAACGCAATAGTTCAGCCTCCGTATCCGACATCGTCAACATACAAGCGCAGTATGGCATTGCTGCTGCCGGACTCACCTCTAGCAATCCAGATTTCAATAAAGTCACCGCTTGGGTAAATGCGGTAGATGGCGTATATGCTGAGAACTGGGGGCCAACGATGACAACGGCCAATCGCAATCGCATTAAATCGGTGCATATTGCAGTGGTAGCGCGCAATGGCTTGAAGGAAAAAACAGCGGTCACCCAACCTACTTGCTCTACCAACCGAGGCACTGTCAACAACGGTCCTTGCGCTTGGGATGACACTGATCCGATAACCAGTGCCGCCCCCAAAATAGATTTGTCATCCGATGCCGCATGGCAAAATTATCGCTACCGCGTGTTTGAAACGATAGTGCCGTTGCGGAATGTGATGCTATCCAAGGAGACGTTATGATGAGCCCGCATAATTTCTCTACTCGAAAAAAAATCGGCTTCGCCGCCAAACAACAAGGCGTGGTGTTATTTTTCGCATTGATTGCGTTAGTGGTGATGTCACTTGCTGCCGTTGCTTTAATTCGCTCAGTAGATACAAGCACCATCATTGCGGGTAATTTGTCATTCAGACAATCTGCCGCCGCCGCAGGGGATACCGGGGGTGAGGCTGCTTTGGGCGATTTGGACACTTGGCAAGCCGCGATGGCACTCGCGGCGAAGAAAGCCATAGATGACAGTAGTCACGTTTTCAATCAAGACAATGCCGCAAATGGCTATTACAGCTCGTATCGCACAATTACTCAATTAACCGATGGGACATTTAACTGGAATAACAGCAAGTCCTTGGGTACCGACATAGGTGGCAACACCGTTCGCTACATCATCGAGCGTATGTGTAGCAATGCAAACGATGTTCCCAGACGCGAATCTTGCATGCTCACCTCGCCATTGGATAAGGACAACAACGAAGCTAGCGTGAAGTTAGCCGATGCCATTTGCGATCATGCAAAAAGTTCTGGCTGTCCAGTTTATGGCGGATTCAATCCTTACATGCGCATCACCGCCCGCGTCACCAGCGCAAAAAATACCGTTAGCTATATTCAGTCATTCGCTTATTAGGAGTCCGCCATGAGACATTACCTACGCACACCACTTGCTCGCCAATTACTCACCATTGCATTCAGCGCGAGCTTGATCATGTCGCTGCCCGCGTTAGCCGCGAATGTGGCATTGGCAACCTCTCCCTTGGCGAATTCCTCCGCGTTATCCGTCGCACCTAATTTGATGATGATGCTAGATGATTCCGGCAGTATGGATTGGGACTACATGCCTGACAACGCGAAAAATTTTGCGGGTAAATATGGGTTCAACAGCAGTCAATGCAATGGCGTTTACTACGATCCTGATACCACTTACACCCCGCCCGTTAAATCGGATGGCACGAGTTACCCAAATGCCACTTTTACTTCCGCTTGGAAAGATGGCTACGACGCTACTTTGGGCCTTACCAATCTCAGCACAGGTTTTACAGGAGGAAGTGGTGGCGGGGCTAGCGGTATTAACCTTACCGCAGGCCCGGCCTTTTATTACAAATATAACGGCACACTCACTAGTAGTGCGAATCAAGATTACTTCAACACCTCCAGCCCTTTTTACTTGGAGTGCAACACCGGCTCTGTACCCACCAGCACAGGCAATACCAATTTTACTAAGGTAATAGTGGCCTCGACTTCAACCGAAGCGCAAAACTTTGCTAATTGGTACAGCTATTACAGCACCCGCATGATGATGATGAAAACAGGTGTGGGCGAAGCATTCAAAAGCTTGAACAACCGATTCCGTATCGGCTACATGTCGATGAACAATAACAACGGCACAGACATTGCCGACATCGCGGCTTTTACGGGTGGTTGTGCGGTGAATTCCCTTGCCTGCCAAAAAGACAAGTGGTACAACAAATTGTATGCCGCGAGTCCTGGACAGTCCACGCCCTTGCGCCGTGCGTTGTCCCAAGTGGGGCAACTGTATGCCAATAAATTCACGGGTGTCACGACCTATATCGCCACTATCACGGTGAGTGGCAGCGGCAGCACAACGGTCAGCAGCATTACTGTGCCGGGTGGTG
>CANFCA010000282.1 GCA_947445045.1 Gallionellaceae bacterium | reverse complement strand
TCGGCGCATCCGGCTCAGGTAAAAGTACCCTGCTACATCTGCTTGGCGGGTTGGATTCGGCGACCAACGGTAGTGTGCAAATTCTCGGTCAAGAAGTGCAACAGATGAACGAAACGCAGCGTGGCGATATGCGCAATCGTTCCCTCGGTTTTGTCTATCAATTTCATCATTTGCTTGCGGAATTCACCGCGCTGGAAAACGTCGCCATGCCGCTGTTGATACGTGGTATGAAGCGCACTGAAGCCGAGCCTCGCGCTGCCGCAATGTTAGAACAAGTCGGGCTAGCACAACGTCTGCAACATCACCCCTCTGAACTCTCCGGCGGAGAACGCCAGCGCACCGCCGTAGCACGTGCCTTAGTCACCGAACCCGCTTGTGTATTGGCAGACGAACCAACTGGCAATCTGGATCGCAACAGCGCGCAAACCCTGTTTGACCTGATGCAGCAACTCAACGAGAAATTCAACACCAGCTTCATCGTCGTCACCCACGATCTCGAACTCGCCGCCCGTATGCCGCGCTGTCTGCGCCTCGTGGATGGACAACTGAGCAATGAAACGCGCTAAACAAAAGCAGCTCAAATCACCGCGCAACCCTCTGGTCGCTGTAGTGCTATTCAAAAAATCAGGCGCGCATATTAAAACTGAAAAAGCTTTGCGACGCGAAGCTAAAGTGTTAACCAAGCTCAATCTGAATCAGAGCGAAGAATAATATTGCATGGTAATTTTTTGGCAATAAAAAACCCCGCTGTTTAAGGCGGGGTTCGATAACAACCAAAGATGTGACTTTAATGCGCTGTAGCAGCCTCAGCGTTGATGCCGGTATTCTGGCGTACATAGAGCTCATCCCACATATCTTCTGCACGTTTATCACGGGTGAACAACGAACCCAAGATCACCATCAGGAAGCCTAGCGGGATTGAAATCAAGCCAGGATTTTTAAGTAAGAACCAAGGTTTTTCCAAGCCCATAAGACTGGTGGTTTGGCCCTCGAACTTCTTCATATCATCTTCTGCTTTCGTTTTAGCTTTTTCCGTCGCAGCAATGTCCTTCTTCACTTTGGCTAAGTCGTCCTGCGCAGCTTTTAAAGCAACAGGGTCGGCTGCTAAGGTTTCAAGGGACGTTACCAATGTCTGCTGCTTCTCATTCAGTTTCGCCAACTTGTCGGCGGCACCCGGTTTAGCTGCTTTCTCTGGTGAGGCGGGTTTTGCAGGAGCAGAAGCCACACAACCTTCTAGTGCAAATAATTCGCATGCAAAGCTTGAGGCAACTTTGGCAGGTTGCGCATCCTTAGCAGCTTGCAAGGGTTCACCTTCCAAAACCTTCTTGGCAGCTGTGATAACAGCTTTCGGATAAGTCATGTTAGGTGAAAGCAATACCAGTCCGATTGCTGTCAAAGATCCAACAATCATGCCCGCGATAATGCCGGTAGTGTTGCACTTCTTCCAATACAAAGTGAGGAACACTGCTGGCAAATTGCTCGACGCTGCAACCGCAAAAGCTAATGCCACCAAATGCGCGACGTTCTGCCCTTTGGCTAAGATACCCACCGTAATGGCAATCACACCAACGATGACAGACGAAACACGTGCCGCAACAACCTGTTCCTTAGGTGTGGCATGGTCACCACGAATCACACCAACGTAGATGTCATGTGCCATCGCAGAAGCCGCAGCCAACACCAAGCCTGCCACCACTGCAACGATCGTTGCGAAAGCAACCGCCGCCACAAAAGCTAAGAAAAAATTACCCAACAACGAGTTCTCACCACCGCCCAAATACTGCGCCAACAATGGACCCGCCATATTGCCACCGGCATCAACTGAGGCAATTTTAGCTGAACCAACCAGCATTGCTGCACCTGTGCCGAGGAACAAAGTTAGAACATAGAAACCGCCAATAATGCCCATCGCCCAGATCACTGAAGTGCGCGCAGCTTGTGCTGTTGGAACAGTGAAAAAACGCATCAGGATATGCGGCATACCTGCTGTGCCTAACACTAACGCCATACCCAGTGATATTTGATCGATTGGATTTTTCAGAAATAGACCAGGCTCAAGGAAACGCTGACCTAGCTCTTCTTTGCTCATACCTAAGCCAGCATCACCTAATAATTTGGCAACTTGTGCCACCACTTTCTCGTCACCCACCACCGCTTGCAGATAAGCTGGCAAGCTAAAACCGTATGGAGACCAAACCAAAAATACTAAAATTAAAGAGGCTGCTACCAACAAAACCGCCTTAGTGATCTGAACCCAAGTTGTCGCCTTCATACCACCAAATACGACATAGGCTAGCATCAAAATACCGACCCCAATAATAGACGTTTCGTAGTCGATACCGATGAGCGTTTTAATCAGCACACCACCACCCACCATTTGTGCTGTCAGGTAGAAAGTAGATACCGTGATGGTCGAAAGTGCTGCAACAACTTTAGTTTTCTTAGGATCATTTCGGAAAGCCAAGATGTCACCCATCGTATATTTACCAATGTTGCGGCATGGCTCAGCGATGACTAACAACACCGTGATGTATGCCACCAACCAGCCCACCGAATACATGAAGCCATCGTAACCGTAGAGCGAAATCAGACCAGCGATACCGAGGAAAGACGCGGCAGACAAATAGTCGCCCGCAATCGCCCAACCATTTTGAATACCGCTAACCGAACGGCCTGCTGCATAAAACTCAGAGGTGGTATGCGTCGTGCGTGCTGCCCAAAAAGTGATCGCCATTGTGATGGCGATAATCACGCCGAATACGGCAAAGGTCATCCATTTAAACTCATCGGCAACCGCGCCAGTACCCGCATAGGCGATGCCACTACTACACAAAGCAGCCGTTGATAGAATTACTTGATTCAGCTTTGAATTCATTTCATGCTCCCGCTGTTAAGTTCGTTAACAATTTCTTGTGTCATGGAATCAAACTCTCTATTTGCCTTACGTGAATAGACAAATGCGATCGTCCAAGCCACAACAAACTCGGAAAGCGCAAACAAGAGTCCCACATTGA
>CANFCA010000281.1 GCA_947445045.1 Gallionellaceae bacterium | reverse complement strand
TGTAAACCTTCGCGCAACGTATCTCCTCGCCGCAGCGCACCACATAAACCGTGGCCTCCTTACCGCTCATTAGTTGTCGAATAACTTCATCGACGAGGCCATCTTCGATTAGCGGTGCGATTCTTTTTGGAATTTTCATCTGCGTTAAAACCGTTCGTGTTGCATTAAATATCGCCATTGCTCCAACGGCAATTTAGCCATCGCAACGCGCCCGATGCGGATGCGCTTCATCGCCACCACTTGCAGCCCGACACTTTTACACGCATGCGCAATTTGTCCGAGAATCACACCCTTGAGCGCAAAGCGCAGCCGCGTTTCGTTTTGCCAACTGACTTTAATCGGGGCGAGTGCCCGACCATTAAATTTCAAGCCATGATTAAGAAACTTGAGTCCATCGGCGGATAATTCACCTGCAACTTCGACCACATATTCTTGCTCAATCGTGGCGGCATCATCAAGCAGCTTGCGCGATACACGCCAGTCTTGAGTTAAAACTAATAAGCCGCTCGCATTACGCTCTAGCGGCGTGCATTGCGTCAGGTGAAATAAATGTTGCTTGAGAAAATGGATGCCGGAAGCATCGTCAGTTGATCGTGACTCGGCGTTAATCAATAGCTGCGTAGTGGTGACATTCATGTCTGTGGTAGCTGCTTGGTGAAACAAAATTGTCGCTAGCTCAATCGGCACTAACGTCGCGTCAGGATGAAGCTCAACCTTCTGCTCACCTACCATAAACTGTGGCTCTTCTACCACCACGCCGTCCACGCTTACCCAGCCGCCCGCGATAAAAAGCTCCGCCTCGCGTCGCGAGCAGGAAACTAATTCAACTAAGCGTTTGGCGAGACGAATGGGAGTGGTCATAGCTTGGGTATGCTCAAGAAAGTTGGCGTATTGTAAAGGCTCAACCTAAATCGAACTCTAATATTATGTGCAATAAAAAATCACAAGGGGAAACCGAAGTCTCCCCTTGTGATAATTAAACACGGTCAGCTTGCAAATAGGCGTACGGACTGCTTTATAGCAACTTTAAAATTACCAAGCACCTTCTAACATTAAGATAGCTTCTTTCTTACCAACAGCAGATGGGTTTTCTGAATATTTGGTGCCACTGCGTAATGCACCTGTGGCGTGCAATGCCATGTTTTGTCTTAACTTGTAAATTGCCTGAAGCATTAAGGCATCATCCGTTTTGCTAGAGGAGGGGTTTGCAGTTGAAGCCACACCTGTTTGACCGATTCGATAAGCACCGCCTAAGTACAGCCGATTTGGAATGATGCTGTAATCAATGCCAATTGCAAACGCATTCTTCGCTTTTGTTCCGGTGTTGAATAATTGCGGTTTTGTTCCAGTGTCAGCGGGGGCATTTGCGTAAGTAGCATACACGCCAATATCTTTGCCACCCAATTGACCATGTGCCTGCAAATCAGCTGAGGTTGCCTCCGTGTTGACTAAGCCACTATCAACTACACCAACAGTACCAGCACCGTCTAATTCTGATGAACCTGACATGATGCCAACACCGCTGACAATCGCCCAGTCGGCGACGGTAGGTGTCGCTGCAATTCGCAAATAGTTGGAGTTCGTGCCAAAAGAGGGGCTGCCACCATCATTACCTCCTGGTAAAGCATTAGGTGTCCAACGTGTAAAGTTGATATAACCTTTATCATTTTGCGCGACCATCGCTAAACCAGCTGCTGCACCTGCCCACTTATCATGAGAACCATTGCCATCTGCAATCGCATACTGAATTGCCGAAGAATCCCTGCGTAGTTCCGCCCAACGGTTTGCGCGCATCACGCCAGCGCTAGAAAGTTCGTAGCTGTAAGCCACGCCCAAAGCATCTGTGGTGAAAGGAATAATGGAGTATCGAGTGTCGTCCTTTTCAAACATGATAGGTAGGCGCAAACCCGCAACCAATGCACCCGCATTCGCTACGTTGTTTTCCATCAGAAAACCGATGTTGTCTGAAACGCGACCACCGAGGAATAGGCTGAACTCGTTACCCATTTGAATTTGGCCATCACCAGTTTTCGTTCCTGCACCATCACGAAGCCCTTTTCCACCATTGCTTTGACGTTGATAGCGCATTTTGATCATTACGGCGGCGTTTATCGTTGCCGGGATAGACAGGTTCTCTCCTTCAACCTGACCTTGCGCACCTATCATGGTGTAACCACCGGCTTTGAAGGCACGACCGAAATTATTCAACACAGGGAAATGTTGCTGGTGACAAGCACTACACTCCATTCCGGTTTGACGGGCAAATGCGGGTAAGGCTGACGCGCTTGGAGAAAAAGTGGCGACCGCCAACATACCGATGATAGGGGTAATGATTTTTTTCATAAATGCTCCGTAAGGTTAGATTTAAAGTTGACTAGGGGTAATTGATAGTGAAATTCGTTGCACTTGGTATATATTTTTATTATGCAATCCCAATTGGTTACATATTTACCGCTCTTCATAAACAGTGTTAAGAGGGGCGGCTATTATTCTGTTTATCGGCGCTAATTATTTTTTCTTTAGGATTTTTTATGAATTTATTACGGGATAGATGAGATATATGATTCATACCAAAAAAGCTTTAGATTGAAGCGTAAAAAATGAAAATGCGAAATTTTATTAGGTAGGTAAGTGGTAAAATTCACACCGAAATTTTTTATCTCTTCACCATGTCCCAGCCTGCTTTTATCCATCTCCGTTTACACAGCGAATATTCCATTTCGGATGGCATGGTGCGCGTTGATGAAGCCGTTGCGGCGGCGCATAGCGACTCTATGCCAGCATTGGCGATTACCGATCTGAATAATTTTTTCGGACTAGTGAAGTTTTATCAGGCATCGCGCAGTAAGGGCATTAAGCCGATTATTGGTTGTGACATATTCATCACCAATGACGCGGATCGTGAACGGCCTTATCGTTTGTTGTTGTTGTGCCAGTCGCGTGATGGCTATTTGTTGTTGTGTCGTTTGATCTCACGCGCCTATCTGGAAAATCAACATCGTGGTCGTGCCGAGTTGCGCCGTGAGT
>CANFCA010000280.1 GCA_947445045.1 Gallionellaceae bacterium | reverse complement strand
GTTAAATTGAGTTGAAGTTCATTTTGTCGTTATGGTGACTCAGCTTCGAACTATTAGTCTTGGCGCACTTCATGGTGAGCAAAGTTTTCTTCACTTGAAACAGGCTGTGCTTCTATTTCCTCTAGTTTTCTATATAGGCTGGATAATCCTATATTTAGTTTTTGTGAAGCAGCACGTCGATCACCACCGGCATCCTCAATAGTTTTTAGTATGAGGTGAGTTTCAAATTTCCGCACTTGTTCGCGCAATGAACCTGAGGACTGGAAGCTATCGCTGGGTTGTGATGGTTGGGAAATTTTAGAAATTGTGGTAGGTAGGTCTGCGACGGTAATACGATAATCATCAGCCAAAATTAGCGCGCGGTCTAATACGTTCTCTAGCTCGCGTACATTGCCAGGCCATGTGTGGTTGACGAGAAGTTCCTCAACACCTATGTCTAGAGAGGCCTTCATTCCATTGCTTCCTAAGCGGCGCGAATTTCGTTGAAGTATAAAATTTACTAGGCCTGCGATATCTTGGCGGCGATCCCTGAGTGGAGGAACATGAAGATGAAAGACACTTAATCTGAAGAAGAGATCTTCGCGAAACTTTCCAGTTGCGACCATTTCACTTAAATCGCGATTGGTTGCAGCTACAATCCTTACATCTACTGGACGATATTGTTCACTACCTACAGCCCGAACTTCTTTTTGTTCAATTACATGCAGTAGTTTAACTTGTAGTGAAAGTGGTAGCTCACCAATTTCATCTAAAAAAATTGTGCCCGTGTCAGCTTCTAAAAATAGCCCCTTTCTGACTTTGTCCGCGCCAGTGAATGAACCACGTGTATGACCGAAGAATTCACTTTCGACTAGATTCTCTGGAATCGCGCCACAGTTCACAGGAATGAAAGGGCCATCTGCACGTAGGCTTTGTTGATGAATTAATCGAGCGACTACGCCTTTTCCCGTACCACTTTCGCCCGTGACTAATACCGTGCTGTTGGTACGAGCCACTTTAGCGGCCATGTGTTCCATTTCACGCATGGTTGGGGAGTTAAAGCCAAACACCTCTTGGTTGCTACCCAGAACCAGTCTCCGCAACACCCTATTTTCTGCACGTAGTCCGCGCAGATCACCTACTTTGGTAAGGCGGTGTAACAGCTCATCGTGATTAAGCGGCTTAATCATGTAGTCAGCGGCACCTGCTTTAATCGCCTCAATGGCGGTGTCGACTGACGCGAAAGCAGTCATCATGATGAAGGCCGTGTCGATGTTTGACGCTCTGGCTTTGCGCAATAAATCAATACCGCTCATATTGGGTAATTTGATGTCACTTAGGACAATATCAATGTCACCACGCAATAATCTTTCAAGTGCCGTTTCTGCATCACCAGCTTGTTCGACGGCGTGACCAACCTTTCGGAGCTGCGCAGATACCACTTGGCGGATAGCGGGTTCGTCGTCAACAACAAGTAGTTGCAATGTCCTCATGCCATCAGCTCCTCATCTGTCGGTATTGGCAGTGTAACTAGCAAACGCGTTCCTTCGCCAAGATTAGAATCAATGTCAATCGAACCTTTATGACCCGCGATGATGGAGTAACAAAGCGCTAAGCCCAATCCAGTCCCTCTGCGTTTGGTGGTAAAGAAAGCTTCGAAAACACGACCCAAGGTTTCTTGATTCATGCCGCAGCCATTGTCTTTAACACTCATGCAGACCCTATCGTTGAGAACTTCTGTGTGCAAGGTAATTTCTAATGCGCGATCTGTGATTGATTCCATTGAGTCTGCCGCGTTAATAAGCAGATTCATAATAACTTGTGTAAGTTGGTCAGCCACCCCAAAAATAGCGGGAAGTTGGCTGTCTAGATCGAGCTGCAAGTTTACTTTGTGCATTCTTTTATCATAGCTCATCAAGCCGGCAGTTGTACGTGCTAATGCGTTTAAATCTAGCAATTGTCGCTCTACCGGTTGTGGTGCGGCGAATTCAGATATTTCACGGGTAATGGCAGAAAGTCGATGAATGTGCGTTTGCAGCATTGATAATTTGCTGCTCGCAGGGCTGATGCTTTGCGCAGATGACTGTGAGTCAACCATTTCTTGAAGTACACCAGACATGGCTGCGATTGGATTGCCAATCTCATGCGCCACACCGGCAGCGAGCGCACCGACTGCAGCCATTTTTTCTTGGTGAAAAAACTTCTGCCGGGCAATCACTAATTCTTTTTCGCGTTCATCTAACGCACTCGCCATTTGATTGACTGCTTGCATCAGTTCACCAACTTCGTCGTTGCGCGTGACAGGTGTCGCTACATCGCGCTTACCTTTGATAATGTCCCACGCCAAGGCTTTCAGCGTGTGCAAATCTTGTGTTAGACGCGTAAAAAATAAGCCGATAATCGCGCCCAGTAACAACAGCCCGATGATGCCGAACATCATGGATGCCAGCGCAGCTGAGTCCCACTGAGTGTTGAAGCGTTCAGCCGAGGCTTTTTGTTCTTGACGTGTTTCATCAATGTGTTGAGTAATTTCAATCTTTACCTTGAGTAATTCGGAATTCATTGCAGCTAATTCTGCTGGTGAAGGATGAGCCGACACCGCAGCTTGTGCGGCGGCTTCATCTATTCGAGAAAGATTTACGCTGGCAAGCGGATATTCGGCCGCAAGTTCAGCATTTTTCTTTTTGAGTAATTCAAAATTCGTTAAAAACCTTTGTACGATGGCTTTAGGGTCGGAGGTGTCTGCGTTCATGAAAACGCCCATGACAATATGGAATGCTGTTGCATCTACCTGCCTAAGTTGCTCTTCAATTTTATAAAAATTTTGTAGTCGTTCAAATTCGTTGGCGAGTTCAGATTTTTTGTTGAAGGTGAACGTGGTGAGGAGCACCGCGTAAATAACTACCGCGGCGAATGCTAAGAATCCTTTAACGCGAAGCGGTACTTCCGATGCCGACCGTGGTGAATGATCAAGTGATGAAGTGACATCGAAGTCAGGATGTTGCTCAGCGATTTCGGCATTAAGTTCAGGCATTACAAATGTCCTAAAGTAAGGAT
>CANFCA010000279.1 GCA_947445045.1 Gallionellaceae bacterium | reverse complement strand
TGCAAGTGATGAAGTGGTCACCATCGCTGCACACAACACCATTCTTGCCACAGGTGGCACAGGTAAAGTTTATCTCTATACCACCAATCCCGACACTTCCACGGGCGACGGTATTGCCATGGCATGGCGTGCAGGTTGCCGCATCGCCAATATGGAGTTCATCCAATTTCATCCGACGTGTTTGTATCACCCCCACGCCAAATCGTTTTTAATTAGCGAAGCGGTGCGCGGCGAAGGCGGAATTTTGAAGTTGCCAGATGGCACGCGATTCATGCCCAACCACGATGAGCGCGCCGAGCTCGCCCCTCGCGATGTTGTAGCGAGAGCCATCGATTTTGAAATGAAAAAACACGGTTTGGATTGCGTTTATTTGGACATCTCGCATCAGTCAGTTGAGTTTCTCCAAGAACATTTCCCCAACATTTATGCTCGCTGTATGAGCTTGGGTATCGACATCAGCAAAGAGCCTATTCCCGTTGTGCCTGCGGCGCATTACACCTGCGGCGGCGTAGTTGCCGATTTGAGTGCGCGTACTGACGTGGAAAATCTTTACGCGGTCGGAGAAACTTCTTACAGCGGATTGCATGGTGCAAATCGCCTTGCCAGCAATTCGCTTTTGGAGTGTTTGGTGTTTGCCGATGCAGCTGTTAAAGATATTTTGGGCAAGCCCCCACAAAATATTCCGAAGCTACCTGCTTGGGATGAAAGCCGCGTTACCGATGCCGATGAACAAATTGTCATCTCGCATAACTGGGCAGAATTACGTCACTTTATGTGGGACTACGTGGGCATAGTTCGCACCAATAAACGCCTGCAACGCGCGCAACATCGCATCCAATTACTGCAAGATGAGATTAACGAGTATTACGCTAACTTCCACATCAGTTCTGATTTGCTAGAGCTGCGTAACTTGGTGATGAACGCCGAGTTGATTGTACAGAGTGCGTTGCTGCGCCACGAAAGTCGCGGGCTACATTTCAGTAAGGACTACCCGGATATGCAAGTCAATCCGCAACCAACTATCCTCACACCCAGCAACTATCGTTAGCGCGAATACTTCAGATAGACACACAGCTCACGAAATGCTTTAGGTTGGAGTGCATCTCGAAAAATCACACGAGCTGCATTGAAGCGATGACCGTCCAACTTCACTAACAATATAACCAAGTAACTAAATACTACGCTGGTATTGAGCAACTGCCCCTTCGAAATTAAGTTGCCCTGCAAGCCAATAAATACGCCATCTCGATTGAGCGTGATTTCACGCCACGATTGAGTCAAACGCAGCCCAACGTCGCGTTGCAAATAGTAAAGCAAGCTCAACGCAATCATCACAAATAATATCCATTTGACTGTCCATGCGAGGCTGGTCATGGTCACTGCCATCGCGCTACCCAGATGCAAAAACAGCAGCAACCCAACTAAGTAACGAGAAGGCTTAAGCTCGCTTTGCCAAGTTAAGTTTTCCATTTTTGAGGTGTGTTGCGTAGGAGGATGGTGCGGGATGAAAATATTAATAAGAGAAAATTGAGATAGCGCCAATCAAAACCAGCAACAAAATCATCAACAGCAAAAATCCACCACTGGCAGTTTGAGCGGAAGGATCTACCCAGCTTTTGTGCTTGACGGGCTGCAAAGCCTTTGCCTTCAAACCCGCCTGTTTAATGGCTTCCGCGCTAGGGCGTTCCATTTGTAGCGTCCTAGATAATTCATCCACATCGCTGTCTGCCGAGGTTAATGCCGCCAAGCGCATTGTCGCAGCAGCGGAATCAAATGCTTGTGACAACACCATCAGCGAAGTCGTGTTCGCTTCTCCCCCGCTCACATCCATCCGTGCGGTAATATCAATCGCATCTGGCAATTTTCGCTCGCCACTGAATTTTGATATGTCGATTTTCTGACCCGAGCGCGGCAACATGTCACGACACGAACGCAAGTCATCGGCAAAATCCTTAGCATCCTGATAACGATCATCCAACCCCTTGGAAAGCGCCTTCGCCACAATAAAGTTGACCATTTCCGGCACATCAGAATTGAGTGTGTTGGGAGGCGAGGGAATCGTATTCAGGGTTTGATACATAATCGCATTGACGTTATCACCCGTGAATGGCGCTTGCCCTGTGAGCATTTCGTAGAGCATCACACCCAATGAAAAAATGTCTGAACGCTGATCGATCAGCTTACCCATCACTTGCTCAGGTGACATATATTTAGGCGAGCCCAGCACCATGCCCGTTTGAGTGCGCACCGAAGAAGAGGCCATACGTGCGATACCGAAGTCGGTAATTTTTACGTGACCGTCACGCACCACCATGATATTCGACGGTTTAACATCGCGATGCACGATGCCATTTTCATGCGCATAAGCCAGGCCAGACGCCACTTGCGCCACAATGTCCAACACCTGATGAACGGGTAGCAACCCCTCGTCATTCATAATGTCGCGCAGCTCACGACCTTCCAAAAACTCCATCGCGATATACGCGACTTCATCGTTTCTACCCACATCATATATCGTGACGATATTGGGATGACTGAGTCGACCCGCAGCCTTAGCCTCTTGATAAAAGCGACCTTCGTATTCTTCCTTTTCATCAAGTGCCAAACCAAGATTGATCGTCTTGATTGCAACAATGCGGTCGATGAGCGGGTCTGTAGCCTTATAGACTACGCCCATTGCGCCTTGACCAAGTTCGCCAAGCACCTCATAGCGCCCCAACTGGCTAATCATTGAAAATGCCCGAATAAATTTTATGTATCGTCATCATCTGAACAGCACGTTTATTATTCATTGCAAAAACTTGGATTCACAGAAACCGTTGCCCCGTTTTTAAATTTAATCAGCTTCCAGTCCATCCCTTTTTCATGACTAATGATAACCAGATGCCTACCAGGTGTAACTGGCACGAGTAATGTTGGGCCAACCAACTTGCCTTTGCGCGCGCCATCCACAAAGACTTCCGAACCTTCAAGGCAAATCGCCCTTAGCATTGTGCCTAGATTACCTGTCTGCTGCTCGTCCACACTGTTACTGCTTTCTATGGCTGGAG
>CANFCA010000278.1 GCA_947445045.1 Gallionellaceae bacterium | reverse complement strand
CTACGGTCGCAGCGGCCCTTCATTACCGATTCCCCTGACGCATCGCAACCTGGCATCGAATGCTTTACAGCTACGCCATTGGCTACCAGAATCCAGACCGGGTGCAGAACGCTTCCTCGCACAACAGCCATTTTCATTGGCTTACGGGCTAACTGGCTTGCTGCACCTTGGCGTGTATTTGGGTGCGACGTTGATTTTGATGCCCGATACCAACATGCCGCTGCTGTTGAAAAACATAAAAAAAAATCAACCCACCTACTTCCCCACCATCCCTCCCATCATCCAGCAATTAGCCAACACGCCGGGTGTACGCCGTTTCGGCTTGGCATCGATACGGGTATGTGCCGTAGCGGGCGCACCGCTTGCACTGGAAATACGCGAGATGTTCGAGAAAATCACGCGTGGTCGATTAGTCGAAGCATACGGCTTGGCGGAAGCCTCGCCTGCCGTGATCGCCATGCCACTGGCGGGACGGCGACAAAGCGGTGTGGTGGGTTTGCCACTACCCGACACCGAAGCGAAGATCGTCGATCTCGATAGCGGCGCGATTGTCGAAACCGATCAAGTAGGTGAGTTATGGGTGCGTGGCCCGCAAGTATTTGCGGGATATGGCGGCTCATATACACGCAATGCAACTTCCACCGCACAGGTATTGCACGATGGCTGGCTAACCACAGGCGACATCGCCAGCGTGGACGAGAACGGGTTTTTCACCATCATCGAACGCAAAGACAACATGCTCATCCGTGATGGCCACCGCGTCTTCCCCAGACAAATCGAAGACGCATTGTATGAACACCCCGCTATCGCTCTGGCGCACGTCAAACGTGAACAAGATGAACAAGGGGTTATGCGTTTACACGCACTGGTAACGCTGCACCCCAATCTGGCAGCGACCAAAGAAGAGTTGATGAAGTATTGCGCTAGACGATTGCATCCCAGCTCACTACCGGACAGCATCACGTTTGAGCAACATGAAGTGCATCAGGTGGCTTAATAACTTGCCATTTCTCCATCATGTGTAAACTAACCACCATTAGTTTACACAGAGGTCGCTATGACTCACAGTCAACATTCACGATGCAAAAACTCAACTCTCGCGCTTAGTTGAGCAAGCCGCACAAGGCGAATCTTTCATCATCGCCAAGGCGGGCAAGCCTATGGTCAAAGTGATTCCTTTGGGTAAAGCAGAGACAGGCACAGCCAGCCGTATTGGTTTTATGGCGGGTGAAATTGCCGTGCCGGATGATTTCGACCAGATGGGTGGCGATGAAATCGCCGCGATGTTTGCGGGAAAATCCGCTTGAACTTACTGCTCGATACTCACCTATTGCTCTGGGCAGCCAGCGAGCCTGAGCGTCTCTCAAGCAAAGCGCGCGCCCTACTCATCGACCCAAGCAATCAACTCCTGTTCAGTGCCGCCAGCCTGTGGGAAATTTCCATCAAAAAAGGTTTGGAACGTGCAGACTTCAAAGTTGACCCACGCCGTTTGTGGCGCATGTTGCTAGTCAACGGCTACCGCGAATTGCCTGTGAGCAGCGAACACACCGTCGCAGTGAACGAACTACCCCCGCTGCACAACGACCTGTTTGACCGCATCCTCATTGCACAGGCGCGCGTGGAAGGATTACTGCTGTTGACCGTGGATAAAGCGGTGGCGAAATATGGTGAGGGAGTGAGGAAGGTATGACTATGTGGATAACTTGGTTTATTATTGGTTAGGCACTATCACTTAACTTGTTCTACGAATAAATTACAAAAGGGAGAATTACCGTGAATTCGAATAAGAAGAAAATTTTATGTTGCTTTGTAGTCATGGCTTTAGGTACTACGATTTCACAAGCAGCAGATATGTTTGGGAATCCAATCAATTGATGCGCATGTACAGCGATATTGGGTTACCTAGTTGGGGGTAAAAAGGCATTTATTGAATAATAACAATAAGATAAAATTTTATTGAATTGCGGAAACTGTGACAAATCTCACCGCACAAAGTCGATTGACCTACGAAAATGTCACACAACGCTCCCAAAAACAATTATCCAAAAAATGACCATTGCTCTACTTTGGAATAACAAATAAATTGCTGCAAATAATCGAGTCGCGCACTTTTACAGTTCGAATAGTATTCGCTATTCGCAATATTCCAAAATTGAAGTTGTTGTCTGTCTGGAGAGCCTCAGGCAACCGCAACCATATCTACCTGCTTGCAAATGTCCATATCCACCGTTAGGCGATGAATCAATACTTCCGGTATTTTAGCTTTACCTGAACCTTGCAGCAGGCGAATAAATCCATAAGCTTCAAGTTTACCTAAGGTGCGACTAACATTAGGTTCTGCACGATTCACAAGACGCGACAGATCAGCGACAGATGTAGGTTTTTTCTTTTCTATGGTCGCGAGCAGATGTCGGTTCTCTGGCGTGAGCAAACGAATCACTGCCTCAACAGATTCAAAAGAAGTTTTGGCTACTTCTACAGGCGCTTTTTGCTCTCCACGCGCAACAGCCTGCATTTCACCCTTTAGACTTTTCATGGATTGAATTTTCATATTCATTACTCCTTATCTGTTACCACCTCAGTTGAAATACCCTGCGTTTCGCATATCCGCTCAACTGCCGTAAAAAAATCTTCAAGCAGTTGCTCAGCTGATATGAAGGCATAGGGACGACCCTCATCGTTGCTTGATCTATGCCAGTGGTCTGCATTCACCTTGGGCTTCACATAACGACCACCGGTGTGTGGCACTGTATGAGCGTTATCGAATCCTAAAAGCCTGACTCCATCCGGTTCATGAAAGGTGAATGAGTAGGCTATACCATGTGGTACCTGATCCGACTTTTCTACGAGTCGGATGTCGAACTTCAAAAAATGACCGCTAGCGAAAAAGTGTCTTCGCCCTTTGTAGTCAAGCAACCATTCCAAAGTATGTTCTGGCATTTCCATTATGCCATCCTATACTCACATGATAGCATTAGTCAATGCATAAAATATCAGAATCCAATTACCTTAGAATCCTCAATTATCAATGAAGTACTAAAAGGTCAACGCAAGCTGGCCT
>CANFCA010000277.1 GCA_947445045.1 Gallionellaceae bacterium | reverse complement strand
TTATTGTGTATATTTAGACATAAAATTGCAGTATCACAAAAATTATATATTAATATCAATAACTAAGGAATATTAAATATTATATAATCATATAGTGCCATGTACTGTTTTTGGATTACCAAGCTAACCCATGAATACATAAAATAAGGCATTGGTTCTTGCACTCGCGGCAATGGTTGCGGTTTCGACGGCTGGTTGCAGCCCTAGAGCATTGGTACTCAAAACTGTGATGGGTACGGTCGATCCCTACCAAGCTAACGTTCCCAAAGATATTTCAACGGCACCAAACAATCCATTCGTATGATTCATACTCATCTGTTGCAATGCAGCACCGACAACATTTCTATCCGCAGCATATCCCAAGGTAAAAGCAAAGTTGCTTCTCAACGGGTTGCTATTTATCAGCTTCAAATAAATGCTGTTAGATTTACCATTCATAAAAATATTATTATTAACATCATCCTTCATATTCCATGACTGACGCTCATAACTTGCGCTCAAGAGCCATTTGTCAGCTAGCACATAACTTGCACCTATCCTCGCTAAATTATTAGTCGGATTACTGTAGCTATAAAGTTCACCATCCGCATGTAGAACAACCAAATCATTTAATCGGTAGGCGTACAAAAAGCCAGGGGGCAACCAAGCTCTGGACTTACTCTGCATTCTTTTGTTTATGATACCCACAACATTACTGTAATCAATCAGCATCTCACGGTAAAAAGTAACGTAAGGCACAAATGTTTGCTTTGTACCATGAGCCGAAACGACATAATAAACTCTGCCTAAACCTCTTACAGATGCTCTTTCCTCTTTGATGTTTACCAAAAGTTTAGAATCGAAATATGCAATTGAGCCAATCGGACCTATACCCGTATCGTCTGCCTTTTTTGTAAGTGGCAAAGGCACTTGGAACACAAATTCTCCTTGCACATTATTATTTTTATGAGGTCGAACTGTAAAATAAATTGGACTCAAATTCACATCCAAATCTTCTTTTTCAATGCTGTATGCACTACCGGCAAATAATATCGACATGCAAAAAAAAGTCAGCTTGGCAAAAAAGCTAAAAAGGTTATTTGTGCTCAACGTTATCTCCTAAAAGCCATACTTGAAATCATCCGGCCACATTCGCACTCAGTTGCTCTGGTGCAAAATCATCTACCATAATCACTTTACGACGTAACGCGTAGTCGCGCTCCAATTGCAAAACTTGTTCCATATTGATAATGCCTTGCTCACGGGCTTCAACAATCCGCGATAATTCATCTCGTTCTTTCAACTTGCCTGCTTTACGTGCTGCATCTAGTTCTGCTTGCAGCGACTCCAACGCTAATGTGCTTGCAAGTGCAGATTCTAACGCAGCTACCGAATTTTGTTCATCTGTTGGCATGAACATTCCCGCAGTTAAGCGATCACGGGTTGCGCCAGACTGCATTAGTAATGCGGCAACCTCATGCCCTAGATGGTCAGAAGGTGGTGTCAAGCAACGGCCTGACGGGAAAACAATAACTCTCAGTACGCCACGCATTAACAGGTTCGGAAAATTTTGCATCACACCAGCGAAGGCTTGCTGAATGTTATACAGCGCATCTTGAATCGACCAATTGAGCAATGGTAAATCTTCTGCTGGGCGACCTTCATCTTCAAAACGTTTCAACGTGGCTGAACACAAATACATCAAACTTAAAACGTCACCCAAACGCGCTGAAATTTTTTCGCGGCGCTTCAACGAACCACCCATTACGGCCATTGCCACATCAGTACAAAATGCAAATGCTGTTGAATAGCGAGTTAATTGCTGATAATAGCGGCGAGTCTCATGTCCTGCGGGCACTGGAATGCCGCGCCCACCAGTTAAGCCAAATACAAAGCTACGAGCTGCGTTGCTCAACGCAAAGCTGATGTGTCCAAACAACGCTTCGTCAAACAGATGGACAGCTTGCTGATGATTGTTGTGATTAACAGCTGTAATCTCTTTCAACACATAAGGATGGGAACGAATCGCGCCTTGTCCAAAAATCATCAGCGTGCGCGTCAAAATGTTCGCACCTTCCACGGTGATACCAATTGGAATTTGCTCATAAAATCTGCCCAGATAGTTGTCCGGACCTAGGCAAATTCCCTTGCCGCCATGAACATCCATCGCGTCGTTGACGACAATTCGCCCGCGTTCGGTGGCATGATACTTAACCACCGCGGAAATCACCGAAGGCTTCTCACCCAAATCGACCGCTAGGGCTGTCATCTTACGTGCCGCATCCACCATATAAGTGTGCCCACCAATGCGTGCGAGCGGCTCTTCCACGCCCTCAAATTTACCAATCGGCATCTTGAACTGTTTGCGAACCCTTGCATAAGCACCCGTAGTGCGAGCAGCAAGCTTCATCGCACCCACGCTGCTGGACGGGAGTGAAATCGAGCGACCTGCCGCCAAACATTCCATCAACATTCGCCAGCCCTGACCAATACGGAACGTGCCGCCAATTAAGTAATTCATAGGGATGAATACATCTTTGCCCTGTGTCGGGCCATTCATGAATGCCGAGTTGAGCGGGAAATGTCGGCGACCAATCTGTACGCCTGGTGTATTAGTCGGCACTAAAGCCAGTGTGATGCCGCGATTCACTTCTTTGCTCAATATCTGATCGGGGTCATACAACTTGAACGCCAAGCCTAGCAAAGTTGCAACAGGTGCCAAGGTGATATAGCGCTTCTCCCATGACAGGCGTATGCCCAACACATCTTTTTGCCCGTCAAACTCACCGTAACACACAATGCCAGTATCAGGAATTGCTCCCGCATCCGAACCTGCAGTCGGCCCAGTCAAGGCAAAACAAGGCACTTCTAAACCCTGTGCCAAACGATGAAGATACTGATCTTTTTGTTCTTTTGTACCATAATGAAGCAGTAACTCTGCTGGTCCCAAAGAGTTCGGCACCATCACTGTCACAGCCGCCGTGCCGCTACGAGAAGCGATTTTTGCAACCACTGCTGAATGTGCCTGTGCAGAAAACTCCAAACCTCCATACAGCTTAGGGATAATCATGCCAAAAAACCCTTTGCACTTGATGAACT
>CANFCA010000276.1 GCA_947445045.1 Gallionellaceae bacterium | reverse complement strand
ACGTTGATTGCAGCTATTTCGTTAGCACTACCTTACGCACATTATGCTTACTCTCGCCCAGATATTGAGCACTTAGCACCTGGAATGATCCCTTTCATAATGGGTGTGTTGGTGCTGATAGGATCGCAATCCGTAAAGATCAAGGGGGTGTCAGCCGTGTTGCTATGCGGTGCAAGTTGGTGGGCCATGGCCCCCACCTATTCGGGCTGGACTTGCTATAACAATCCGCAATGTGTAGAGATCAAGGTTTCTGGGGATGTGCTGATTATTGATAGGGAGACGGCCAATTCTTTAACTTTGCTCAATAAGCTTACTGAGCAATTTTCTCCGGATGGGCAAACTTTTATTGCAGCTCCATTTTGGCCCGGTGCGTATGCGGCATTGGGTCGCAAATCACCGGTGTGGGAAATCTATGCCTTGTTTCCCCGCAGCAATGCTTTCCAGCAAGCTGAAATTGAAAGAATCAAAACCGCCAATCCTGGCTTTGTGGTTGTCCTAGACTTTACTGTTGGAGGAGACGAAGGGACGCGCTTTTCATTCACCCACCCAATTGTTGCTAATTATATTAAAGATAATTTTGTGCCGGTGTCTGGCTTTAGCTCTAACCCTCGATTTCAGACCTATAGAAGCAAGCAGTCTGGAGAATAAATGCCTTCGATGCTTTTGTAATAACGCATGACCGTAGCCAGCTAACGCTTCATGTTAGAATGCGCGCCTTTTGTTTTAACCACGGAGTTTGGATATGTTTATAAGTAATGCTTACGCAGAAACAGCCGCTGCTACTTCAAGCGGCATCATGGATTTTTTGCCATTGGTGGGTTTGATTGCGGTGTTTTATTTTTTGGTTTTACGCCCTCAGCAAAAACGTGCCAAAGAGCAAAAAATTATGCTGGACGCGATACAGCGTGGCGATGAAGTGGTAACGACAGGTGGAGCGGTGGGTCGAATCAATAAAGTGTTCGAGCAATATGTAGGTGTGGAATTGGCTGAGAACGTTGAGGTTACCCTTCAGAAGTCTGCGATTCAAAGCGTTCTGCCTAAAGGCACGATTAAGTCTATCAAGTAATTTTCCGGTTGTAATTTTGAAATTGAGTACACCAGTCGTTATCAAGAGGTTGTTATGAATCGTTACCCATTGTGGAAATATGTGCTGATTGCGCTCACGTTGTTGGCTGGGCTGATTTACACCTTGCCAAATTTTTATGGTGAGTCACCGGCGGTTCAGGTTTCGCCAATACGCTCTGGCTTGAAAGCAGATGCCGCATTGTTAGATCGCGTGAGCAGTATTCTCAAGGCAGGCAATATCAATGCTGGGGCTGTTGCGTTGGATGGCAATAGTGTCAAAGCGCGTTTCGTAGATACCGATACCCAACTTAAGGCAAAGGATGTCTTGCATGCGCAGTTAGGCGATGATTATGTGGCGGCACTCAATCTCTTGTCACGTTCACCGAGTTGGTTAACCAAGCTCAACGCGTTGCCGATGTATCTGGGTTTGGATTTGCGTGGTGGTGTACATTTCATGTTGCAAGTGGATATGACTGCGGCCATCAATAAAGCGCTGGAAGCCACGACTGGTGATATTCGCAGCGCAATGCGCGAACAAAATATTGCTTACGCTGGCGTGAATCGCGAAGGCAACAACTTAGTCGTGAAATTTCGCGATGCGGCTGAGCGCAGCAAGGGCGAGGCGGAAATCAGCCAGCGTTTTGCAGACTATGCGCGCAGCACTAAAGAAGAAGGCGGCGAGTTTTTGTTGAGCATCACGCTTAAGCCAGAAGCAGAAAAGCGCATTCAAGATGCGGCAGTGCAACAGAATTTAGTGACCTTGCGTAATCGTGTGAATGAGCTGGGTGTTGCCGAGCCAGTGATACAGCAACAGGGAGCGGATCGCGTAGTAGTCCAACTTCCCGGTGTGCAAGATACCGCACGTGCGAAAGATATTCTTGGGCGAACAGCGACTTTGGAAGTTCGCATGGTGGATGATACGCATCAAGCCACAGCAGGCGTCGTTGCGCCATTGGGTACGGAAATGTTTAAAGATCGCGAAGGCGGTGTCTTGCTAGTGCAGAAGTTGGTGATACTCACAGGTGAGCGAATTAACGATGCGCAACCCGGCTTTGATGGCCGCACTAACGAACCAACAGTTAATTTGAATTTGGATGGAGTGGGTGCGCGTAAATTCAAGGACGCGTCGCGTGAAAATGTGGGCAAGCGCATGGCAATTATCCTGTTTGAAAAGGGTAAAGGTGAAATTATTACTGCGCCTGTGATACGTGAGGAAATCGGTGGAGGTCGTGTTCAAATCAGCGGCAGAATGACGACTGAAGAAGCGCAAAACACCTCGCTGTTATTGCGTGCAGGTGCATTGGCTGCTCCGATGGAAATCATCGAAGAGCGTACCGTTGGCCCTAGTTTAGGTGCCGACAATATTAAGCGCGGTTTTGATTCGACAAAAATCGGTTTCATCATGGTGTCATTATTCATGATCGCTTACTACTTGATGTTCGGCACGATTTCGATGTTGGCGCTAGCAGCGAACTTGTTGTTGTTGGTGGCATTGCTGTCATTGATGCAAGCGACATTAACCTTGCCTGGCATGGCGGGTATCGCGTTGACACTAGGTATGGCGATTGATGCGAACGTACTGATTAACGAACGTATTCGTGAAGAGTTGCGTAACGGCATCACGCCGCAAGCGGCTATTCATGCGGGTTATGATCGTGCTTTTGCGACGATTTTTGACTCGAACTTCACCACATTTATCGTGGGTATCGTGTTGTTTATGTTTGGCTCTGGGCCGATTAAAGGCTTTGCGGTGGTGTTGTGTTTGGGCATTGCGACCTCAATGTTTAGTGCGGTGCTGGTATCACGTGCATTGGTAAATATTATTTACGGACGCAAAGCGCGGCTAGTTAACGTAGCTATTGGTTAAGGAAATACCATGGAATTTTTTAAAATTAAGCACGACATCCCATTTATGAGTTATGGGCGTTACACCACCGCTATTTCGTTGGTGACTTTTTTGGTTGCGGTATTTTTTCTTGCGACCAAGGGATTGAACTTTGGTGTCGATTTCACCGGCGGTACGGTT
>CANFCA010000275.1 GCA_947445045.1 Gallionellaceae bacterium | reverse complement strand
CAATGGCAAACACCGCCAACCCGCCGTAGATGATTGGCTTGCGACCAAAACGATCCGACATCCAACCCGCAGGGATTTGCAAAATGGCTTGCGTCAAACCATAAGCACCCAACGCCAAGCCCATCAACATGTGATTCTTGCCACCGGGCAATTTCTCGGCATACAACGCAAAGATAGGCAGAATGATAAACAAGCCCAACATGCGCAGACCATAGATGCCTGCCAAGCCAAAGCTGGCGCGCCGCTCGGCTGGGTTCATAGAGTTTGAAACGTCTTTCATAGATGAATGTGGATAATGTAAAAGACGCGTATGTTAACAGCTAGTCTAATTGGCTGATAGCCGCCTACTCACTCATTTGGGTGAACTTGCCCGCCACCCCTCCACCAACCTTTCACCCTTGGCAGCGGCGATAACTGCCTCCTCTAAAAATGTTTCCAGCTCACGCACTGACTGCATATCTTCAAACAAATTCTGTTTAGCTGAGGCAAGTAATATTTTACGCAACGACTCGCGACGCACCGAGTCTCGTCCCAACGCCAACGCAATCGGTGCGTAATCTTCTAATTGTGTAGCGACGGGAGCATCGGCAATTCCCATTTGTTGATACGCAGCTGCGACATTTCGTCCTCGACCGAATGTTCCGGGCCAAGTGACCACGGGCGTGCCTTGCACCATAGCATCGTAGAAAGTGTTGCCACTGCCAAAATGCAGTGGGTCTAACAATACATCCATATGCGACATCATCGCCATGAATCGATTCCAACTCATGCGTGGTATGAACACCACGCGAGCCAATAAAACTGGGTAAATTTTTGCCCAGCGTTCTTTTAATATTTTTACCCAATCAGCATATTTCCCTTCTGGAATGACGATGTATCCAGAGGTATCCCCCAGCGCAATTTCAGCTAACACCGCATCGAAATCGGGGTGTATCTTGAAGATGTTTTGTGGACAGCCATATAACGTACCCGATGCTGGCAAACCCAATTCTGTTTTGCTAAGTTGCGGAATCGTTTCTACTGGCGTTTTATAATAAAAACACGGCAAACGGTTAAGTCGAACCAATTGCTCAGTATGAAATTCTTGAGCGTTCTCAGGCTCATTCATGGAAGAGGAAAGGTAATAATCCATCGTATCCAATCCTGTCGTATCAGGGTGGCCCCAACTGGTTACTTGTACCGGAGCAAGGCGCGCATAAGCTAGAAAATAAGTCGCTGATGACATGCCAATATCTGGATAAAACAACACGTCCAATTGTTCTGCTGCGACTATTTCCTGCTGATTTTTAAGCTTGACTGGTAACGTTACCGTACTGTTAGCTAATTCATCCAAATTTTTGCGAAAAGCATCTTGCTTTGCCTTGGGAGCATGAATGATCACCACCTCAAAACGACTGCGGTCAAGATGAGCAATGAATCCTTTGTAATGCTTGCCTATTGTGTGATCGGTTAAAAACTCAGAAATAAATCCGACCTTTATTTTTTTGCGTTTGTTAAGTGATGACCCAGGCATTAGATGTGACGCAACAAACGATAAATCGGGCACACGGTCACGATAAAAATGCTGCAATGCTTCCATCAAGGATCGGTTACCACTGTTGTGGTAAGCAAGGTAAAAGGAGTTTCCATTTAACTGCTCAAATGGCGATTCGAATGACCTATCACAACCTGTTAAAAATTCAAGGCCACTTTGAAAATGTTTTCGCCAATAATTTATTTCATCGACACTTGCAGGAATAATTGGCAACAGCAAACTCGCTTGAACAGCAAACTGAAGAGAATCCACCCTAATTTCAAATGCCTTCTGAAAGCTGAGTAATGCCTCTTTGACTCTGCCAAACTCTTGCAGCATCAGTCCCAAATTGCTATGTGCCTCAGCAAACAAAGTATCAGCTGCAATGGCACGTTGATAGCATTCAAAAGCCTCATTCTCCTGCCCCAACTCTTTTAGCACTGATCCCAGATTACAATGCGCCCCTGCAAAGTTTGAGTTAAGTTTGACAACCTGCCGATATGCCTGAGCTGCCTGCTCAAGTTGTCTGGAATCTCTATATGCATTCCCCAAGTTGTAATACGGGTCAGCATAATCAGGCTTAAGTTGAATAGCCAAGTTATAACAAATGATGGCATCTTCCAGCCGCCCCAAGTCTTTTAACGCTGTCCCTAAATTATTCTGTGTATCCACTGCATTAGGACGAATGACTAAGGCTTTTCTGTAACACTGAATTGCCTCATCCAATTGAGACATATCTTGTAATACATTGCCTAAATTACTCAATGCTTCAACATAATTTGGATTTATTGCCAAGGCACTACGATAACTCTCAACCGATTGCTCGAGTTTTCCCGCACTCTTGTATGCCACGCCTAAATTAAAATAAGCTCCTGCATCATTAGGAGATAAGGCGGCAACTTTCTGAAAGACTACCAAAGCGTCTTTACCTTGCATCTGGAGTGCGCCACCTAGCAACTGCCAAGCAAAGGGAATCGAGGGGTGCTTTGCCAGCAACTCCCGCACTTGGTTTTCTAGCTCTGCATAACGGCAAGCATTGTATAGCGCGATTAGCGGATCAAAGTCGGCAGCGGTGGGAGTGGTGTTCCGATTGCGCTTCATGCGAAGTGTTCTAACTTAGTTAATACTGTGAAATATATTAACAGCTAGCCCATCGGGCTGATAGCGTTTGACAACCACATCCCATCGAAAATTAGTCAAACAGCACAAAAAGAAAGATTCGAATTACTTCGACTCTTTAATTTACCTGAATTATGCAATCTAATTACTGCGAACCTACCCACAAAATATTTTTAATATCTAGTCTTTGTTAAATCACATCTTCGTAAACGGTACAGATGATTCATATTCATTCAATACGGTAGCAATTTTTTCACTTCGAGTAATTACAGTGCAGTCACCTATGGTCATTTCCAAATTACCAACCACCAATTTTGGGTGCCACTCAAGGTCATCGAAATGATCCTGTTCGTGAAGCCTAGCTTCATTATATTTTCGACGAATTCGTGCAGCCGCATCTTTTTCGAAACCCCAATTAACGGCCAATTCTTCATCTGAAAATTTACAAAAATATTTTGCAAT
>CANFCA010000274.1 GCA_947445045.1 Gallionellaceae bacterium | reverse complement strand
CTGTTGTAAATCGGCTTCATTTAATAACTCGCGCACCACTTGCTCAAAGGCCTCGACGAAATTTTCATAATCCGTGTGCGCAATCGTTAGACCCGCTGCGGCAGCATGGCCGCCAAATTTTTTGATGAGCGCTGGGTGGCGTTTGCTGACCAGATCCAGCGCATCGCGCAAATGCAACGCACCGATTGAGCGACCAGAGCCTTTCAATTCTTGCTTGTCAGTGGATAAGGCAAAGGCAATTACGGGGCGATGAAACTTATCTTTGAGTCGCGAGGCGAGGATGCCGATCACGCCTTGATGCCAGCTCGCATCAAACAATGCAAGGCTGTAATTGTCCGTGACTTGGATGGATGCCAGTGCCGCCATTGCCACTTCTTGCATATCGGTTTCGATGCTGCGCCGTTCGTGATTGAGCTCGTCCAAACGTTTTGCTATGAGCATAGCGGCATCGTCATCATCGCAAAGCAGGCAGTCGATACCTAAGCGCATATCTTCTAAACGACCTGCGGCATTGAGGCGCGGTCCGATGGCAAACCCCAAGTCTTGACTGAGGACGCGCGCCGGATTTTTTTTGGCGATTGCAAATAATGCAGCGATACCCGCACAGGTTTTGCCCGCGCGTATGCGCAGCAAACCTTGCTGAACCAAGATGCGATTGTTTTGATCCAGCTTCACTACGTCGGCGACTGTGCCGAGTGCCACGAGGTCGAGCAGTGTAATGATCTGTTTGCCTTGCTCTTCCGACAATTGTCCTCGCGTGCGCAACTCTGCACGCAAGGCCAATAGCACATAAAACATCACCCCCACGCCAGCTAAATTTTTGCTCGGAAAATGACAGTCCGGCTGGTTTGGATTGACGATGCACGTTGCTTCAGGCAACACATCGCCGGGGAGATGGTGATCGGTGATTAGCACTTGTATTCCGAGTCGATTGGCTTCGGCCACGCCCTCCACGCTGGCGATGCCGTTATCCACTGTGATGAGAATGTCGGGCTTTTCTTTTGCGGCTAATCGAACAATTTCAGGTGTTAAGCCATAGCCATATTCAAATCGGTTGGGCACGATGAAATCGACGTGTGCACCAAACATTTTCAGTCCGCGCACCGCGACGGCACAAGCTGTTGCACCATCGGCATCGTAATCGGCGATGATTAATAATTTTTTGTGGGTTGCAATCGCATCGGCTATCAAAATTGCTATTGTGCCTGCATTTTTGAGTTGATCTAAAGGCAATAAATTTGCCAAGCTGTGTTCCAACTGCGTGCTATGAGTGATGCCGCGTGCAGCATAAATGTGTGCCAAGGCAGCAGAGTAGCCCGCTGTGGCGAGTTGTTCAGCGGCGGTTTCATTGGTGTGGCGGGCAACTATTTCAAGCATGGCGAGTTAAGCAACGTTTCTTGGGTAAGTGAGTTTAGCAAACGCATCCTAGCTCACCTCGTTTTTTTTGGTCAGGTGCGTTAGAATTGCCGCCACTTTTTGTTGGTAGGAATAGAGAAAAATCGTGGCACTTATAGTTCAGAAATACGGCGGTACGTCGGTCGGCAATCCAGAACGGATTAAAAATGTGGCGCGTCGCGTCGCGAAATTCAAAGCAAAGGGTCATCAAGTTGTAGTCGTTCTTTCCGCGATGAGCGGTGAAACGAATCGCCTGATTGCCCTCGCAAAAGAAATTCAAGCACATCCTGATCCACGCGAATTGGATGTGATTATCTCAACGGGCGAGCAAGTCACCATCGGCTTGTTGTGCATGGCTCTGAAAGAAATTGGCGTAAACGCTAAGAGCTACACGGGTGGACAAGTTAAAATTCTTACCGATAGCGCGTTTACCAAAGCCCGTATCGTGTCCATTGACGAACAGAACATTCGAGCTGATTTGGCGAATGATTGCGTGGTGGTGGTGGCGGGCTTTCAGGGTATGGATGCGGATGGCAATATCACCACGTTGGGACGTGGTGGTTCGGATACCACAGGTGTGGCGATTGCTGCTGCACTGCGTGCGGATGAATGTCAGATTTACACCGATGTGGATGGTGTTTACACCACTGACCCGCGTATGGTGCCGGAAGCACGTCGTCTAAAAACGATTACCTTTGAAGAGATGCTGGAAATGGCCAGCCTTGGTTCCAAGGTGCTGCAAATTCGCTCGGTTGAATTTGCCGGGAAATACAAGGTCAAGCTGCGCGTGCTATCCAGCTTTGAGGAAGAAGGCGAAGGCACGCTGATTACTTTTGAGGAAGGCAATAAAATGGAACAAGCCATTATTTCTGGGATCGCGTTTAATCGTGATGAAGCAAAAATTACCGTGATGGGTGTGCCGGACAAACCTGGTATCGCGTATCAAATCCTTGGCCCAGTCAGCGATGCCAACATCGATGTGGACATCATTATTCAGAATGTTGGCGTAGATGGCACAACGGACTTTTCTTTCACCGTACATCGTAATGATTTTGCCAAGACGATGGATATTTTGAAGAATAAAGTTCAGCCGCATATCGGCGCAAGAGATGTGGTGGGTGACAACAAAGCCGCTAAAGTTTCTGTAGTGGGTGTTGGTATGCGTTCGCACGTAGGCATAGCCAGCAAAATGTTCCGCACCTTGGCAGAGGAGGGTATCAACATTCAGATGATTTCAACTTCGGAAATCAAGATTTCTGTTGTGATTGATGAAAAATACCTAGAGTTGGCTGTACGCGTGTTGCATAAAGCATTTAATCTGGATCAAGACGCATAATCGTTTGACCTTTCGCATCGGCTACATTATGATGCGCGGCCTTCGGAGAGGTGGCCGAGTGGTCGAAGGCACTCCCCTGCTAAGGGAGCATCCGGGCATAAACCTGGATCGAGGGTTCGAATCCCTCCTTCTCCGCCAGAGGTAATTTTTAGTTTTTGCGCCCGTAGCTCAGATGGATAGAGTACTTGGCTACGAACCAAGGGGTCGGGCGTTCGAATCGCTCCGGGCGCACCATGATGGTATAAAACTGGGCACTTGATTATTCAAGTTGCCCATTTTTATTTTCTGCAAGGTTTGGGCTAATGCTGCATAACTGCCTTTGATTGTGGCGGTCTTATTTTCCACCACAATTTCATCCACCAGGATATTCAAATAGT
>CANFCA010000273.1 GCA_947445045.1 Gallionellaceae bacterium | reverse complement strand
GGTTAAGAACCTTTTTTGCTGCGTAGCTCAGCGTGCCTAAAGCAATTTGTTGTGTGGTCGTTCACCATGCCCGTTGCTTGCATAAACGCATAGCAAATTGTACTGCCAATAAACTTGAATCCGCGTCGTTTAAGTTCTTTACTCATCGCGTTCGATTCTGCGGTATGGGCAGGCACTTCCGCCATGCTACGCCATACATTCTGTCGGGGCTGACCATCCATAAACTGCCAGATGAATTTATCAAAGCTGCCAAATTCACTTTGCACTTCGAGAAACTTTTGCGCATTGATGACTGTTGATTGCACTTTCAAACGATTGCGCACGATACCTGCATTCAACAATAACGATTCTATTTTACTTGGGTTGTAAGCGGCAATGCATGTTGCATCGAAATTATCGAATGCGTCGCGATAATTTTCGCGCTTACGCAAAATGGCAATCCAACTTAACCCCGCTTGCGCCCCTTCCAAAATCAAAAACTCAAACAGTTTTTGATCGTCATGCAACGGCACGCCCCATTCGAGATCGTGATAGCTTTGATACAAGGCATCTTCCCCAGGCCAAGCACAACGCGTTTTATTCATGTGAGTCTCCGTTGTGCATTGTTACATAGCTGCATATAGTCCCGCCACATACAGCGATTCATCACCACTGTCATGCCCGCTTCAATTGCGCGCTGCGCAGCGGTTTCATGGATGACACCATCCTGCAACCAGAGATTTTTGATGCCGAGTTTTATGCAACTTTCAACGATAGCGGGCACATGCTCCACCGCACGAAAGACATCCACAATGTCTGGCAATGTTGGCAAGCTTTCTAAGTCAGGAAAAGCTTTTTCACCCAATACTTGGTCGATTAGTGGGCGCACTGGAATAATGCGATAGCCCGCATTTTGCAAACCACTCGCCACGCGAAAGCTGGGTCGTGCTTTGTTCGGCGACAAACCAATCACAGCAATACTATGAACACTTAGTAATAGTTGGCGTATTTTTTCGGTTGAGGGATTTGTAAAAGGCATAGCAAGTTAAGCGGAAATTAATTTCAGTAAGCACGATAGCATTTTTTCATCGCAACGTGGCGTGGACGCTCTAGCCAAAAACCGTTATGCTGCGCGCCTTCTAGCAATATGCCCGTAGCTCATTTGGATAGAGTACCAGCCTCCGAAGCTGGGGGTAGTGGGTTCGAATCCCGCCGGGCATACCAGAAAGAGAGTTGTGATTTTCCATCTATATGGAAACAGTGGTAAATATTTAATCCTGTTCGAACTCAACTCTGAGTTGAAATTCATTTCTGAGCAGCGGCATTCTGTTAAGTCGCTTCAAGCATTTCCGTTTTTTCAAAACAAGTTGTTTGGCAAAATTAAAAATGGTTGTGGTGCAAGTGGCATTATTACTTACTTCCAATCAGTAGTGTCCGGTTAAAAGTCGAACAAATTTAGTTGGTTATAAAAATCTGTCGGTTCTGTGAATTGTCCACTGCCTGCGAAGGCCTGAGATAGTTGGGTTTTCTCAAAAACAGACACCGATAAAATCTGTAGCAAAGTATAGAGTGAGGCATCCAGTTGAAGCTCCTTTTTAACAATGGCAATCAGCACGTAAGTGGCGACCGCGCACCAGATTTGCGTCTTCACCGCATTCTCGCTGTTGCCAATGAAACGCTTGATGCGCAGATGCTGCTTTATCCACTTGAAAAACAACTCGACCTGCCAGCGGCTCTTGTAAAGAGCGGCGATGGTCAGTGCGGGCAAGGCAGTGTTGTTGGTCAGGAACACCAGCGTCTTGCCGGACTCCGGGTCTTTGAAGCGAATGCGCCGCAACTGCTCGGGATAGCTCTGCGAAATGTAGAAACCATTCAACGCGATGCGCTGATCGCAGATGATGCCAGTGCTCCGGTCGGTAGGACTCGAATACACCCTGCGCGCATCCATGCCACGCTTGGCTCGGGTCACGAAGAACGCGCCCGCCTGATGCAGCGCGAACAGTCGACTGAAATCCAGATAGCCACGGTCCATCACATAGAACGCTCCGGCTTCGATGGGCAGTATATCCAGCACGTTGACCTCGTGGGTCTTGCCGTCCGAAATGTGGATGAAAGCCGGAATGTTGCCGCGCAGATCCAGCAGCGTGTGCAGTTTGACCGCCGCTTTGGCGGTGCGAAACGGCGCCCATGGAAACAGCGACAGGCACAAGTCGATAGTCGTGGCATCCAGCGCGTAGACGGTGTTGTCCAGATCGATGCCGAAACTGTCGTTGCAGTACAGCTTGCGTGCACGGCGGATGAGCAATGCTGCCAAGTCTGCCCAGATTCTCCAATCGCGTCCTTCGTTGGCATCGGCCAACGTCGAGCGTTTGACCGGCGAGCGAAATCCCATGCCATAGAGCTTCGACTGATTCGCCAGCAAACAGGTTTCGATGTCGCGCAGACTTTCGCGGTACGTCAGTTGTGCAAAAGCCATGGCGCGGAATTGTTCGGTACAGTTCAGACTGCGCACTCTGGAATCGCCTCCATAACGCGCTACGATTCGCATGAAGCTGGTCCACGGAACAAACTCCATGAGTTGCGCGAACAACGTTTTGCCCAAGTTCATAGCTCACCTCCAGAGGATTCAATCTCTGGACGTTACTCGAACTCGAATATGCGAAAACTGATTTCAAATCGGCACCAAAATAAATTGCTTTGTAACCCTTGCCAGCTCTCAACTCTGGCTCGGCAATATGTAAGTTAACCGGACACTAGTGATTTGAGGGATACAATAAATTGAGTAAGAAATTCAAAGTGGCGGAACTTTTCGCTGGAGTTGGTGGATTTAGGATTGGTCTTGAAGAAGCCAATAGAATGATTGGTTCAGAACGGTTTCAGGTTGTGTTTAGCAACCAATGGGAACCTGCTGAAAAAGGTCAGTTCGCATCAAAAGTCTATGTAAATAAATGGGGTTCTGAAGGGCATTCAAATGAAGATGTAAGTAAGGTTGAGGCAGCCTCCCTTCCCGACATCGATTTATTGGTCGGTGGTTTCCCTTGCCAAGACTATTCTGTAGCTAGACCCCTAAATCAGGCATCGGGACTCGTCGGGAAAAAAGGTGTTCTTTGGTGGGAAATACACAGAATCGCATCATAT
>CANFCA010000272.1 GCA_947445045.1 Gallionellaceae bacterium | reverse complement strand
GATTGATGGCATTCCTGTTAACGATCCTTACTTCCGCATTTTGAATTGGGGGGCGATTCCAAAAGATTCCATCGAGCGCATTGAAGTGATACGCGGCGGCGGTGCAAGCAGTATGTGGGGTAATTTGGCAATGGGCGGTATCGTCAATATCGTGTTGCGTGAGCCAGCTCCTAACGAAAAACGTATCAATCTCAGCTACGGTAGTTTCAATACCAAAAACGCTGATGTTGCGGCAACAGTATTGTCGAACGACAAATTGAAAATCGGTGCAAATCTTGGCGTGACGCAAAGTGATGGTTATCTGGCAGTGCCTGAGCAGTACCGCAATCCCATTATGGTTCCGACCGCATCTCATTCAGGTAATTTACTAGTGTCGGCTTATTTCACGCCCTCATCAAATTCAAAATACTATTTGAAAGCATCGGGTACGCTGACGCAAGAGCACGGGGCAACTTGGAGCAACACCAATAATTCTTGGGATAAGCAGCAACTCACTGGAGGTGGGACAACCAAGCTATCACGCGGCAGTGTCAACATGAATGGTTGGGTTAACACGGGAGAAATGGATACGCAGAATGCGGGGACAACACTAGGCTTTAGCATTTTGACACCCACCACACCAGTTGTTCCTTACGCGTCGCAAATTGAGCAAGCTAAGTATCACAGCTTGGGTGGCTCGTTGTTTTATCAAGAAGATGCATCGAGCATCAAAGACATCAAAACAGGTGTTGATCTGCGTAGTATTACAGCGCATGACAATGAGAATTTTTATAATGCCACTGCGCAAACTTCGCATATTTTGATTAAGGGTGAGCATCGTTTCCAAGGGATTTTTGCACAAGGCACTTATCGTCCAGCCAGCCTTCCGGTAGATGTCACAGTGGGCTTACGTGAAGATTTATTCCAAACAGTGGATGGCAGCATTGCTAACGAAGTCGGTGCGACTACTACAGTTAATCCGTTGGCTAATAAATCTTATACTCAGTTTGATCCGCGTATTGGTGCGAAATATTACTTTGAAAACGGTCTGAATGCGCGAGCGGCAATGTATCGAAACTTTGCAGCCCCAGGTATGAATCAGATGTACCGCAGCACGCAGAGTGGTACGAATTATTTGAAAGCCAATCCGAATTTAGTGCCGCAAGATAACCTTGGTAAAGAAATTGGCTTTGATTACAGTCGCACTGGATTGGATGTCGCTTTCACGCTATTCCATAATCAGTTGGATAACTATATTGATTATGCACCCGTGTGTACCAGTGTTGCTACCTGTGCGCCATTAGTTACAGGCACTGGATTTAATCCTGCTGTTATTAGCCGAGTGAATCAATATGTGAATGCGGGTAATGCGGTTTTGAAAGGTGCTGAGTTGATCGGAAATTGGCAAGCAACTGATGCTGTGCAACTTAATGGGGGGCTAACTAGAACCATCGCGTATCTCACCAGCTCGGCTTACCCTTCACCCATTGGTACAACGCCTGCCCCCGATCCTATCAATGAACAATTGGGCCAAGTGCCAGGTTGGATGGCGACCTTGGGGTCACAGTGGCAAGCTACGCGGACTTTGAAGTTGTCAGTCCAATTTAAGAGCTTCCCTGAGTATGCGAATAACACCGCACACACCCAGAAAAATAGTTCTGCGACCTTGGCTGATTTAGGATTTACCTACAAAGCCAACAAGACAGTTGATGTTTATGGCAGCGCGCAAAACATCGGCAATCGTAGCTATTACGATTCTGGGTTAGCCACGACGACAATGAACGGCTCAACCATAAGCGGCGGTACAGTGCCTGCGTTGGGTATGCCATTAAACGTGAATGTGGGTGTACGGGCTGCATTCTAAAAATCGTAAATTGAATGTGTCTTCCGGAAACATAATGGTAAGGTGAGGTGTATAAATTGAACTCGACTCTTGAGTCTATTGATAGTGATGTCAAACGCGGATGGCCAGGGTACAGTGTCGTCTGGCGTTGGCACTTTTATGCGGGGTTGTTTTGCATCCCGTTTGTTTTGATACTCACCATCACAGGTGCGATTTATTTGTTTAACCCGCAGGTTGAGAGTCAGCTTACTCAGCCATATGAACACCTCACGATTACAGGTGCGCCTGCAACGGCTGAGGCACAAGTGGCGGCAGCACTTACTGCTGTGCCAGGTTCTAAACTCAATTCTTACGAACTACCTGCTACGCCGCAATCTGCCGTGCGGGTGTTTGTGGGTAGTGGTGAGAAAAAAATTCGTGTTTATGTTCATCCCGAAACGTTGCAAATTCTTAAGCAGGAAGAAGAGGATTGGCGTTTGATGCGCGTGATACATGATCTGCATGGCGAGTTGTTGATTGGTGATTTTGGCTCGAACTTGATTGAATTGGCTGCGTCTTGGGCGATTGTGATGTTCATCACGGGGTTGTTTTTGTGGTGGCCTAGAGGTAGCAATAATTTGGCGGGCATGTTGTATCCACGTCTAGGTCGCGGTCAGCGAGTGTTCTGGCGTGACATCCACGCAGTGACGGGTTTGTGGGTTTCATTTTTTGTTTTGTTCCTGTTGATTTCGGGTTTGCCTTGGGCGAAGTCTTGGGGCGGATTGCTGAAAGAGGTACGTCAAATCGGTGTGACTAAAGTTGTTCAGCAAGATTGGACGACAGGGCGTTCATCCGAATTGGCTGACAGAAAACTTATGAATACGCCCGCTGCAAGCACGGCAGATGCTGGCGAACATGCAGATCACATGAACCATACAGAACACAACTACATGGATAGCATGATGAAACCTAAGAGTAACTACAGCGCGCTGGATCGCTTAGTTGCGACGGTACAACCGTTGAACTTAGCGGCACCCGTTTCGATTTCACCGCCTTCAAAAAAATCACCTGATTGGACAGCCGCTGCAAAATCGCAAAATCGCCCCCTGCGCGCAGACCTAGTGTTGGATGGCGCGACGGGGACAATTAAGTCGAGGAAAGATTTCGCAGATCGTCCGTTGCTAGATCGCATTATCGGGTACGGTGTGGCCGCGCATGAAGGGCAGTTGTTTGGCTGGTTCAATCAAGCCTTGGGTGTCTTCACCGCGCTGGGTTTACTACTGATGATAGTGAGCTCGGTAGTGCTGTGGTGGCGGCGACGT
>CANFCA010000271.1 GCA_947445045.1 Gallionellaceae bacterium | reverse complement strand
GTGCAATATGGTTTTCTATCAAACAGTTTTGAAACGCTTCACATACCTTTCAATCATCCTGATGATGGGGCTGAGCATGTATGGTTGTAGCGGAATGAAGAGTTGGAAAGAGGAGGTCAAGCTCCTTGATGGTCGGGTGATTAGCCTCACACAATTGAGGCGGTATGACAGTGCTTCCATAGGTTCGAACTTTGGTGCGGTGCCGCGAGAGTTTTGGTTGACGTTTAAGTTGCCAGAGTTGGGTGATCGAGAAGTGACTTGGCATGAGAACTTGTTTGCGCAAGTGCTTAACGTGTATCAGGGAAAGCTGTATGTGGTGGGAATTCCTTTTACAGAGCGTGAGTTTCGCCAATACGGTAGTCCCAAACCATCGTATGTCGGGTATCGCTTTGACATGGGGAAATGGCAACGCATCCCATTTAATGAGATACCTAAAGAAATTTATGACACCAATTTGCTGATTTCAAATGAGCCTCCGAATGAGGCGAAGTTTGTTAACTTTACAATGAAAGAAGAGAATATTTTGGACAAGTCATTACCTTCGATACTAAAACGAATAGATCCAAAATTTGAGCCTTTGCATTACTAATCGAAGAAACGAGCATCTGGGTAAAAGAAAAGCCCTCATCCGATCTGCGGAGAAAACTCAATGGCAATCACAGACTGGCCTGAAGGCGAGAGACCCCGCGAGTAACTCTTGCAAAAAGGTGCTGCGGCGTTATCCGATGCGGAGTTGTTGGCGATCTTTTTACGCACAGGCGTGGTGGGTAAAAGCGCGGTGGATTTGGCGCGTGAGTTGCTCATTCGGTTCGGAAATTTGACGCAGCTATTTGCCGCCAGCGAAGCGGATTTTTGCGCGATACACGGCATGGGGCAGGCGAAGTTTGTGCAGTTACAAGCGGTGTTGGAAATGTCACGGCGCGCGCTGAATGAGGAAATGCAACGCGGCGATGCCCTCAACTCGCCACGTGCGGTGCGCGATTATTTGCAACTGTTATTGGGTAGCCGTCCGCAGGAGGTTTTTGTGGTGCTGTTTCTCGATACCCAACATCGCGTGATTGCCACCGAAGAATTATTTCACGGCACGCTCAGCCAAACCAGCGTGTATCCGCGTGAAGTGGTGAAGCGCGCGCTGGCGCGCAACGCCGCTGCCGTCATCCTCGCGCACAATCATCCCTCCGGTGTGGCTGAACCCAGCCAAGACGATCAATACCTCACTCAAGCACTGAAGCAAGCCTTGGAGTTGGTGGATGTGCGCGTGCTGGATCACTTTATTATGGCGGGTGGGCGGATGCATTCATTTGCCGAGACGGGATTATTGTAGCGAATCACTCGCGTATAGATTTTTAAAACTGCCCTCATGCGTTAGCCTATAATCTAAACGCGATCTACTCATCAATGATGAAGTGAGGAAAAGATGGACAAGCAACTTCGTGATGCCGCGCTGCAATATCACCGCCAACCTCCTGCTGGAAAAATATCTGTCACCCCAACCAAGCCTATGATCACGCAACGTGATTTGGCACTCGCTTATTCGCCGGGTGTGGCGGCTGCTTGCGAATTGATAGTCGAGAACCCCGCCGAAGTGCGCAATATGACGGCACGCGGTAATCTAGTAGCAGTGATTACCAATGGCACAGCGGTGTTGGGGCTGGGTGCAATTGGCCCGTTAGCTGCCAAGCCCGTGATGGAAGGCAAGGGCGTTTTGTTCAAAAAATTTGCCGGAATTGATGTGTTCGATTTGGAAATCGACGAACGCGATCCCGATAAATTGGTGGACATCATTGCATCGCTAGAACCAACTTTTGGCGGCATCAATCTCGAAGACATCAAAGCACCCGAGTGTTTTTACATCGAGCGCAAGCTGCGCGAACGGATGAATATCCCCGTGTTCCATGACGATCAACACGGCACGTCTATCATCGTGGGTGCTGCGCTGATGAACGGCCTCAAGGTGGTGGGTAAAAAAATCGATGAAATTAAGCTGGTTGCCAGCGGTGCGGGTGCAGCGGCGTTGGCGTGTCTGGATATGCTAGTGACCTTGGGCGTGAAGATGGAGAACATCATCGTCACCGATATCAAAGGCGTGGTTTATACCGGACGTGTTGAAGAAATGGATGACAACAAAGCGCGCTATGCGAAAGCTATTCCGCAACGAACGCTGGCTGAAGTGATTGCCGATGCGGATGTGTTTTTGGGCTTGTCTGCTGGCGGAGTATTAAAGCCAGAGATGGTTAAGCAGATGGCGAACCGACCATTAATTTTTGCGTTGGCAAATCCCACACCGGAAATTATGCCGGAGGAAGCCAAGGCAGCACGCGCTGATGCGATTTTGGCGACAGGCCGTTCTGACTATCCCAATCAAGTAAATAATGCGCTGTGCTTTCCGTATATTTTTCGGGGTGCATTGGATGTGGGTGCATCCACTATCAATGAGGCAATGAAGTTAGCCGCCGTGCAAGCCATCGCGCAGTTGGCGCAGGCGGAGCAATCTGATGAGGTGTCGTCAGTATATGGGGATGAAAGTCTGATCTTCGGTTCCGAGCATTTAATACCCAAGCCGTTCGACCCGCGTCTAATCATGCGCATCGCTCCCGCTGTGGCACAGGCGGCGATGAAGAGTGGTGTTGCGTCACGTCCCATCACTGACATGCAGGCGTATTGCGAACAACTGTCGGGGTTTGTGTATCACTCCAACATGATGATGAAGCCGGTGTTCGATGCCGCGAAAAAATCTCCCAAGCGTTTGGTGTATGCCGAAGGGGAGGATATTCGCGTGCTACATGCGGTGCAAACCGTGGTGGATGAGGGATTGGCGTTCCCGATATTGGTGGGCCGCCCGGCGGTGATAAAGGCACGCATTGCCAAACATAATCTGCGCATTCGTGCGGGGGCAGATTTTGAATTGGTCAATCCTGAGGACGATCAACGTTATCGAGCTTACTGTGCCGAATATCACCGGTTGCGTGAGCGTTACGGTGTCACTCTGGATTCGGCCAAGCGTGAGATGCGGCGGCGTAATACTTTGATTGCTGCGATGTTGGTACACATGGACGCAGCCGATGCGATGTTGTGTGGCACGGTTTCGCAGCCGCTCAAACATTTGCGCTATATCGACGAGGTG
>CANFCA010000270.1 GCA_947445045.1 Gallionellaceae bacterium | reverse complement strand
TACTGAGTTCACCCTGATGCACGGCACAGCACCAGTTTCAGGAACGGTAACATACAGCGGTACAACTGCAACATTTACACCTTCTATATCTTTAGCAATCAATACTAACTATACGGCAACAATCACAACAGGCGTTAAAGACTTGCTGGGAAACGCGATGAGCACGAATTATTCGTGGGCATTTCAGACATTTTCTCCGGTGACGCCGACAGTTTCTTCTACCAGCCCAGTTCCCTATGCTTATGCCGTCCCACTTGATAGTGTAATCAGCAGCACATTCAGCACTCCAATTGATCCTTCTACTATTACAATTTCTTCATTTACATTGATGGGTGGTACGACAGCAATTTCTGGAACGGTATCGTCAAGCGGCACAACTGTAACATTCACTCCCTCGGCATCCTTAGCATCAAATACTGTTTATACAGCTACGATTACAACTGATGTAAAGGATATGTCTGGAGTTGCGATGAGCAAAGACTATACGTGGACATTTCAGACATTTTCGGACGGCTCGACGACAGGACCTGTCAACCCACCACCCGCTGGACTCTGGCAATCTGCCCCTGGGGCAACTCCTGCAACCGGTAACTTTGTTTATCTGAAGAGTGATACTGGCGATTACGTCGGCATGGGACAAACATTAACATACACCCCTGCGACCGCGATACTTACCGTCACTGCAACTGGAGGTCACTTTTATATCGGCATAAATGGAAATACATGGTGGTATGGTAATTTCCAAACCATGAACTCCATAAGTGAACTTCAACCCGGCTTTTATCCAGGACTGCAGCGCTACCCGTTTCACAATCCGGTTTTAGGTGGCCTCGATTGGTCAGGGGATGGACGTGGCTGCAACACTGAGAAGGGTTGGTTCGCTATCGACAACGTCACATATTCAAATGGCGCACTTACAGCAATTGACCTACGTTTCGAACAGAATTGCGAGGGCGGCATCACTGCGCTGCATGGGACGATTCACTGGGCTCTCTAGAAGAAGTAGATATCATGTAGCTATTAAATATAGAACTGTAAGTAGCGCTAGATACACACAGATTACCTTGTTCGCTTTGTCAAAGGAGTTTTACTTTTATATGCTCCGCTTGGATTTCTATTGCAAAAGCAGAAGTCAGGTTCTGTAATGGGGTCGTAAGCGGTAACTCATTTCGCAATCTGCACACTCAGCCGAGTATTCTGGTGCCAAGTATCTCGGCTAACTTGTTCAAACCCTCACAAATTGCAAAAAGAATTTTCGCAAGGATATGAGCAGCCAGCAAAGCCTGTTGCCCATCAGTGTTACAATTCGCGCCGTTTTGAAACTAGCAAAATTAAGGAATAACCATGAGTTTGAAATGCGGAATTGTCGGGCTGCCTAACGTCGGTAAATCGACTTTATTTAATGCGCTGACTAAGGCGGGTATCGCGGCGGAGAATTATCCCTTCTGCACCATCGAGCCGAATGTGGGCATTGTGGAAGTGCCGGATGCGCGTATGGATGCGCTGGCCAAGATTGTTAAGCCGCAACGTATGCAACCTGCCATTGTCGAGTTTGTGGACATCGCAGGGTTGGTGGCGGGTGCATCAAAAGGTGAAGGCTTGGGTAATCAGTTTCTCGCTAACATCCGTGAGACGGATGCTATCGTTAACGTGGTGCGTTGCTTCGATGATGCCAACGTGATTCACGTGGCGAACAAGATTGATCCGCTTGCCGACATCGAAACCATCATCACCGAATTGGCGCTGGCCGATATGGCAGTGGTTGAGCGCACGTTGCATCGTGATACCAAGAAGGCGCGATCTGGCGATAAGGATGCGCAAAAATTGGTGGTTGTGTTGGAAAAATTATTGCCGCATTTGAACGAAGGCAAACCCGCGCGCACTTTAAAGTTGAGTGAAGATGAAATCTTTATCCTTAAGCCGCTGTGCCTGCTCACCATCAAGCCCGCGATGTATGTGGGCAACGTGATGGAAGATGGTTTTACCAATAATCCGCATCTGGATAGATTGCGTGAACATGCTGCGAAAGAAGGCGCGCCAGTGGTTGCGTTGTGCGCCAAAATTGAAGCTGAATTGGCTGATTTGGATGATGCGGATAAACAAGAATTTCTCGCTGATTTGGGCTTGGAAGAGCCCGGTTTGAATCGCTTGATTCGCACAGGTTATGAGTTGCTCGGCTTGCAAACTTATTTCACCGCAGGCGTAAAAGAGGTGCGTGCTTGGACGATACATAAAGGCGATACTGCTCCACAAGCTGCCGGGGTCATTCATACTGATTTTGAGCGCGGCTTTATTCGCGCACAGACCATTTCTTTTGACGACTTCATAGCGTGTGGTGGCGAAGCGGGTGCAAAGGAAAAAGGCAAGCTGCGAGTTGAAGGCAAGGAGTATGTCGTGCAGGATGGTGATGTGTTGAACTTTTTGTTCAACGTTTAATCTCTATCTCATTGCGAATAACCTTCGTCATTCCCGCGAAAGCGGGAATTCAGTCGAATGAAAAATTCCCGCGCAGCGGGACAAAAATAAAGTTCGCTTCGCGAGATATTTCTCTTACTGGATTCCCGCTTTCGCGGGATAACCAGCGACTTGTCAGCTGGTTGGCTTAGTCGAATGGCTAGTGGTTTTATCAATGACGGGTTTATTGGTTATCAGGATTTAATAGGGAGTGCGCATGAAACAATTCAGTTTTATTTTTTTAGCGTTGCTATCTGCCAACGTTTTTGCATCGTCCTCTACACCTGTTCCGTTAATCAAACAAAATTTTGTTTCGGTTGAATACAATAGCAATGGCAAGCAGTCTGGCTGTGGATTGCGCGCAACTGCTGAGAATAAAGATAATCTCACGCTCAATGCACTCATCACGGTGTTTATGAAAGAAACGGGTGCGACGTTTGGTGTGGTGAAAGTAGTCGCGAGAAAAGCTGAGATGAAAAAAGGAGCGCCGCTGATGAAGAACGGTAGCCCCGTTTTTTTGAATATCGGCAATGTCACCAAGGCTTGGTTCAAACCTGACTCAGCCGCGCAGCCTAAAGTTTATAGCCAAGGCACGTCGCATAACGACGGCTACATGGAAACGGTGGATTACGCCAGCACAGTTGATTTGATGCAACTGTTGTCGCAAGAAAATTTCAAG
>CANFCA010000269.1 GCA_947445045.1 Gallionellaceae bacterium | reverse complement strand
GGCAGTGGGTGGAGCGTAATTCATTTCTCAAATAAATAATCAAACAGCGCGCAGTGTTCCAGCATTTTTGCCTAGGGTCAATGTGCGCCTTACTCAATCAAAAGCTTTTGCGTGTTTCTCGTTAACATCGCTTTGCGGTAAGCTACGCGCTTTCCAAAACTGCATGTGAAATCGAAATGGCTCAATATGTAATGTCTATGCTCCGCGTGAGCAAAATCGTTCCGCCCAAACGTCAAATCATCAAAGACATCTCGCTCAGTTTTTTCCCCGGTGCCAAGATCGGCCTGCTGGGGTTGAACGGCTCAGGTAAATCAACCGTGTTGAAGATTATGGCGGGAGTGGATAAGGAATATGACGGTGAGGTGCAACATCTGCCCAACATCAAGATCGGTTATCTGGCGCAGGAGCCGCAACTCAACCCTGAGCATACCGTCAAGCAAGAAGTGGAGTCCGCCCTCGGTGAAGTGTTCTCCGCGCAAGCCAAGCTGGATGCGGTGTACAACGCCTATGCCGAAGAAGATGCTGACTTTGATGCCCTCGCTGCCGAGCAAGCGCGGCTCGAAGCCATCATCGCCACATCGGGTTCGGATGCCGCACATCAAATGGAAATCGCTGCCGACGCGCTGCGTTTGCCGGAGTGGGATGCCGTCATCAAAAATCTTTCCGGTGGTGAAAAACGTCGCGTGGCGTTGTGCAAATTGTTGTTGGAAAAACCCGACATGCTGCTGCTCGACGAACCCACCAACCATCTGGATGCGGAATCAGTTGAATGGCTAGAACAATTCCTTGTGCGCTTCCCCGGCACGGTTGTGGCGGTAACGCATGATCGTTACTTCCTCGACAACGCCGCCGAATGGATTTTGGAATTGGATCGCGGTCACGGCATTCCGTGGAAGGGCAATTACTCAAGCTGGTTAGAGCAAAAAGGTGAACGCCTCAAGCAGGAAGAATCCAGCGAATCCGCACGCCAAAAAGCCTTGAGCAAAGAGTTGGATTGGGTGCGTCAAAACCCCAAAGGCCGCCAAGCCAAATCTAAAGCGCGTATCGCCCGCTTTGAAGAACTCAACTCGCAGGAATATCAAAAGCGCAACGAGACACAGGAAATTTTTATCCCAATTGCCGAACGCTTGGGTAACGAAGTCATCGAATTCAATAACGTCTCCAAAGCATACGGTGAGCGACTGCTGATCGACAACCTCAGCTTCAAGATTCCGCCCGGTGCCATCGTCGGCATCATCGGCCCGAACGGCGCGGGTAAATCCACGCTGTTCAAACTCATCAACGGCAAAGAGCAGCCGGATTCCGGCGAAGTGAAAATTGGTACCACAGTGAAAATTGCGCACGTCGATCAAGCGCGTGATTCACTGGAAAACGACAAAACCGTGTTCGATGCCATCTCTGGCGGCAACGATATCCTCACTGTGGGCAAATACGAAACCCCCGCTCGTGCCTACATCGGCCGCTTCAACTTCAAAGGCGGGGATCAACAAAAAGTCGTCGGCAACCTTTCCGGCGGTGAACGAGGCCGTCTGCATCTGGCGAAAACACTCATCTCAGGCGGCAACGTATTGCTGCTCGACGAACCATCGAATGATCTGGACGTGGAAACGCTACGCGCATTGGAAGATGCTCTGCTCGAATTCGCCGGCTGCGTCGCCGTCATCTCGCATGATCGTTGGTTTCTAGATCGTATCGCCACTCACATCCTCGCTTGCGAAGGCGATTCAAAATGGACATTCTTCGATGGCAACTATCAGGAATACGAGGCTGATAAACGTAAACGTTTGGGTGAAGAGGGCGCGAAACCTAAGCGGATTCGGTATAAGCCGATTAGTCGGTAGAATGCTAAGCAGTAACATCCAACTAAGGAGAGCGATATGTCATTAGCCGACCATATTTATCAGCATAGTCGTAGGCTGCCTGAGCAAGCTGCTCGCGAGGCATTGGACTTTATCCAGTTTCTGGAACAGCGATATGTCGATAATGCTACGTTGCCATCTCGCGCCAAAGACACAGAGTCTTTTCTCGCAGCCGTTGCGGGTACATTGAGTGATGATTTTCCAGATAACATCACTGACGATAGCCTTGGCACTGACTCACCCCGCCACGAGTTGGACTAATGGCTTATTTGCTCGATACCAATGCGGTGATCGCATTGATGAAAAATAACTCGCGTGTTGTCGAGCGCATCCGCCAAGTGGGGCGCTCCGAACTCGTCATCTGCGCACCAGTTTAAGCTGAACTGTGGTTCGGCGTGAATAAAAGCAAGCGCGTGGACGATATCGTCGCCACTTATTGAACTTGTTGGAATGGCTACCCAGCCTGCCATTCTCTGGAGATGCAGTCCAGCTATGCGGCGAAGTTCGCGCTGTGCTAGCGAACCAAGGCACACCCATCGGCCCATATGATCTACAAATAGCGGCTATTGCGGTGACTAACGACTGTATTTTAGTAACACATAACACTGGCGAATTTTCACGCATACCAGGATTAAAACTGGAAGACTGGGAAGCTGGGGAATGAGCCAGAGAAACCGTGGTCTGTCTCTGATTGTTACCCCTACACGTTTTAAATCGGGTTTTTTCATGATTTTAGAGGATATTTTTTAAGCAGCATGGCTGAAACCCGCGCCAGATATAGGTGGAGACTCTCAAGTTATGTTGCAAAACTCTCAAGTTAGACTGCGAACGATAGATATGAACAGTCTTTACCCTCTTGCAATCTATCAATCTACCCCAATATTGGCACTCGCAGGCTGAGAGTGCTAAACTTCGCCTCCGCATTTTTTAACCCCTTAGCTTTAGGAGATTCAGCATGAAAATTCGTCCATTGCACGACCGTGTAATCGTTAAACGTATGGAAGAGGAGCGTAAAACAGCTTCAGGTATCGTTATTCCTGATGCTGCTACTGAAAAGCCAGATCAAGGTGAAATCATCGCTGTCGGTAACGGCAAGATGAGTGATGACGGCAAATTGCAGCCTATGAATGTAAAAGTTGGCGACCGCGTGTTGTTCGGCAAATATGCAGGCCAAGCCTTCAAAATGAACGGCGATGAATATATGACGATGCGTGAAGATGACATCATCGGCATCGTTGAAGCGTAATCAATTTTAGATATTCAGGAGAAAAATCATGG
>CANFCA010000268.1 GCA_947445045.1 Gallionellaceae bacterium | reverse complement strand
GTGGCGCGCCATCCCGGCAATTTCACCGTGATATTTTGATTGGCGCTAGCTGCATAATTCATATTTATTTTTCGGCGTTATCTTTAGGTTCTAATCGTATGTATTGCACTTGTCCGCTTTTTGGCAGCTGCATTTGTAACCGTTGTGATGCAATTTTTTCGATGCGCGCTAAGGTTGCCAATGTGCTTTGTTCTAACTGCAATTGCCCCCACTCCACTTCAATTTTTTGCGCACTTTCTTTTTCTTGTTGCAGGCTGACATACAACTTCCGCGCCTTGTGCTGCGAGGTGACCACACTCAACGCGCACAACACTACGATTACTAGCAACCCCGCATTCAGTGCTACACCGCTACGTAACATCACTACGCTCTGCGATGCGCATCACCGCACTACGCGCACGCGGGTTTGCGCACAACTCATCTTCACTAGCTCGTATTGCCTTGCCTATTAAATTCAACTTCCCCTGTGGTACTTCACTCGCACGTATCGGCACACCTCTTGGCAACTTGTCGCCTTCCGCCATGTCACGCATAAAATGCTTAACGATGCGATCTTCCAATGAATGAAAGCTAATCACCACTAGCCGTCCTCCGCTATTGAGATGCGTCACACATTCTGGCAAGACCCGCGCAAGCTCTTCGAGCTCTTGGTTGAGATAAATCCGTATAGCTTGAAAGGTACGAGTCGCCGGGTTCTGCCCTGCTTCACGGGTACGTACCGTTTGGCTAACCAGCTCGACGAGCTGCCGCGTGGTTTCGATAGGGTGAATTGCGCGCGCAACAACAAGCGCTTTTGCAATCTGTTTAGCAAACCGTTCTTCGCCATAATCACGTATCACCTCCGCCAGTAATTTTTCTTCCACCGTTGCCAACCATTGCGCTGCCGTCACACCACTGCTCACATCCATGCGCATATCCAGCGGCGCATCAAAACGAAAACTAAATCCCCGCGCGGCTTCATCCAACTGCGGAGACGACACACCCAAATCGAGCAACATGCCATCTACTTTTTTGACGTCCAGTTCGCGTAACACCTCAGCCAATTGCTTAAACCCGCAATGCACCATCTGGAACTTCACATCACTCCACTGCGCACCCACCGCTACCGCAGCGGGATCTTTATCGAAAGCGATTAGTTTTCCTTTTGGTCCGAGTTGCTCAAGAATTTTCCGGCTATGCCCACCCCGGCCAAACGTGCCATCTACATAAATTCCATCTGGCTTTATTTCTAATGCGGCGACAGCTTCATTCAGCAATACTGTGGTATGGATTAAGTCCACACTCACAAAGAGAAGCCCTCCAGCTCGGGTGGCAAGTCGCCGTCCATAAATGACAAACCAGCTTCTTGCTGCGCTTGCCATTTTTGCTCGTCCCACAATTCGAATTTATTACCTTGCCCCACTAGCATCACGTGCTTATCCAGCACTGCGTAGCTACGCAAAGTTGGAGAAATCAACACGCGCCCCGCGCCATCCATCACCACATCTTCGGCATAGCCGATCAAACGACGTTGCAAAGCACGAATTTTTGGATTGAGTGCGGAAAGCTTGAGCAGCTTTTCGCGAATGGGCTGCCACTCAGGTTGCGGATACACCAACAAGCAACCATCGGCATCAGCAGTGAGCACTAAATTGCCGGCGCAGTCAGCCAGCAGCTTGTCACGATACCGTCCCGGTATCGCAAGCCTGCCCTTGCTGTCTAAATTAAGTTGCGCCGCACCCTGAAACATCCCTAACTCCCACTTTTACCCACTTTTTACCACCTGAACCCACTATATTGAAAAATATTGGCAAGGTCAAGCAGAAAAATAGGATATTTTCTTTATAGGACAAAGGGTTACGTGAGAATCTTAATAAAAACAAATATGCTTAAAAAATAATGGATTAGCCAAATGAGCTAAAGTGATTTATTACAAGAGGGGGTATTTAGTGAGATTTTGTCGGCCAGCAACTAAACCTAGTAAAAATTTGTTTGCTGACGCGAAAATCTGTCGGGAAATTTCAAGAGAAAATCTAGCAGAAAAATCTAAATTGGGCGTTAAATCTTCCCACCGCTCACGCGCTCGATTCCCGCTAAATCTTGGGCGGAGAATACATCGGAAAATCCTGATTGCCGTAACAACACTCGCACGGATTCCGCTTGGTTGTAGCCATGCTCCAGCAATAACCACCCCTGTGCATTGAGATAAGATTTTGCGTGCGCACAGATACAGCGTATATCGTTTAATCCATCCGCACCCGATGCCAACGCTGTGCGCGGCTCAAAGCGTAAATCGCCTTGTGTTAAGTGCGCATCATCGGCAGCAATGTAAGGTGGATTGGAAACAATCGCATCAAAGCGTTTATCTTGCAACGCAGCGAACCAATCGCTGTGTATCAGCTTCACATTATTGAGGCTGAGTTGCTGCATATTGAGCCGCGCAATTTCCAACGCGGCTTCGGACGCATCCACTGCCACCACCTCGGCATTAGGGCGTTTATGCGCAATACTTAATGCGATTGCCCCGCTGCCCGTACCCATATCCAAAACACGGCATGCGCCTTGCTGCGTAATTCTCTGCAACGCTATCTCTACCAGCAATTCAGTATCTGAACGCGGAATCAAAGTAGCGGGTGTCACCTTAAAATTCAGCCCGAAAAATTCGCGCTCACCGAAAATATAAGCGATGGGCTCGCCACTCAAACGTCGCTCAAACAATGTCGAATAGCGCACATATTGCTCGTCGTTTAATTGATATTCTGGATGACTAATGAGATAGGCATGATTCACTTGCAACACGGCTTGCAACAAACACCTCACCTCGATGCAAGCACTACCAAAGTCCAAATTCAGCGCAGTTACCAGCAACTTGCTATGCTGTTGCAGAATTGACTGAATGTTATTTAAGGACATCTTCCGCCATTGCGGCGAGTTGTTCGGCTTGATGTTCTGCCATGAGTGCGCCGCATAGTTCGCCGATGTCGCCATCCATCATCGCGTCCATTTTGTACAGCGTCAAATTGATACGGTGATCGGTGATGCGGCCTTGCGGATAGTTGTATGTGCGAATGCGTTCTGAACGGTCACCACTGCCGACTAAACTTTTACGTGTTGCGGCTGTTGCGGCATTTTGCTCACGTACTTGCGCATCTTTAATGCG
>CANFCA010000267.1 GCA_947445045.1 Gallionellaceae bacterium | reverse complement strand
GCCATTACGTTGCTGACAGATTTTTCATGGTTGTCCGGTTTGACCTGGCAATCACCCGATGGCAATGGAAAATTAGGGCAGCTCACCAAGCATACGGTAATGGTTGAAGAATCTGCTTTGAAGTTTACGCTGTATGCCAAGCAACCGCTTAATCCTGCTTTGTTGTTGCACATCAATTTGCTGGTGAAGCTTATCGCCTATTATTATGAAGCCAAGCAGCGAGAGCAAACTTTGCGCGACATGACGCGTTTGCAAGCCGTGTATGAAACGGGTGCTCGTTTGACGCATGACCTTAAAAATATGCTGCAATCATTGTTGTCTCTCACCACCATTGCGCAAAGCCCCAATGAACGCGCGCAATACCTGCTCAAGCAACAGCTGCCGCTTATTACGCAACGGATTGAGATGACATTGAACAAGCTTGAGCAGCCAGAGGCAGAGGGTGAAACAATGCAGCTGGTGCTGCCAATTTGGTGGAACGCATTGAAGTTGCGCAACCAACAGCATGAAATTGAATGGCGCGCACCAGATGCGTTGCCGAGTATCGATATTCCCTCAGCTTTGTTCGATTGTGTGGTGGATAATTTGCTGGACAACGTGGTTAGAAAACGTCAATCCGAGCCGAATATAAAAATCATGGTTGAAGTCCAGGTAGAGCCATTGTGCTTATCTGTGAACGACAGTGGTACGCCTGTTGCGGACAAAATCGCGTCAAAGTTAATGCAAGGAGTGGTTGTTTCGGAAGGAGGCTTAGGTATAGGGTTGTATCAGGCGGCGCGCTGGGCTGAGCAATTGGGTTACAGGATGGCGCTGGTGAGTAACCAAGAGGGCCGGGTGTGTTTTGAGTTGCGCGGGTGAAATCGGAATTTATAGCGTTGCCCTTATGTGATAAGCTTCCCGCCGTTGTTATTTATTTTTAATTCTGCTTCATGTCTGCCACTTCAGCACAACTTCCCAAGGCGCTTTTGCGCGAAGAAATTCTCGCCCTGCATGCTTACCATGTGCCAAATAGCACTGGCTACATCAAGCTGGATGCGATGGAAAACCCCTATCTGTTGCCGCAGGCACTGCGTGCCGAAATTGCGGAGGTGGTTGCCTCAGCTGCCATTAACCGTTATCCCGATCCGAGTGCATCTTCACTCAAGAAAAAAATTCGTGATGTAACCAATTTGCCGCAAGGCATAGATGTGTTACTGGGTAATGGTTCGGATGAAATTATTCAATTACTGGCAATGGCGGTAAGTAAGTCTGGCGCGACGCTGATGAGCGTTGAGCCATCGTTTGTAATGTACAAAATGATCGCCACGTTTACGGGCATGCGTTATGTGGGTGTGCCGCTAACGGCGGACTACGCGCTCGATATGCCGCAAATATTGATGACGATTCAGCGCGAACAACCTGCGCTGATTTTTTTGGCTTACCCGAATAATCCAACTGGCAATTCATTTGCTGCGCACGAGGTAATTCAAATCATTGAGGCTGCACAAGGCTTGGTGGTGGTTGATGAAGCGTATTACGCGTTTGCCGATGATAGTTTTATTCCACGCTTGGCAGATTATCCCAATCTGTTAGTGATGCGCACTTTTTCTAAGCTGGGGATGGCGGGTTTACGCTTGGGATTTTTGGCGGGCAGCACGGCGTGGTTGAATGAGTTGGAAAAGCTGCGCTTGCCGTATAATGTGGGTGTCTTGCCGCAGGTAGTGGCGGAAAAGCTGCTCGATCATCACGAGGTGTTGTTGCAGCAAGCCGAGAAAATTAAGCAAGATCGTACGAAATTATTTCAGCAATTAAGCATGGTCTTAGGTGTGCAGGTTTATCCTAGTGCGGCGAATTTTTTGTTATTCCGTGTTGCGAACGCTACTGATGTATTTAATGGCTTGAAACAGCGTGGCGTACTGATAAAGAATTTGAACAGTGGGCATCCGATGTTGCGTGATTGCTTACGTGTGACGATCGGCACAGCAGCAGAGAACGAGCAATTTATGACCGCATTAAAAGAAATTTTATAAGGCAAAAAACATGCGTAGCGCACAGGTTTCACGTAACACTTTAGAGACGCAAATCAGCGTTGAAATCAATTTGGACGGCAGTGGCAAGTCCAAGTTTGACACGGGGCTGCCGTTTCTCGATCACATGATGGATCAGATTGCCCGGCATGGCTTGATTGACTTGAGCATCATCGCCAAAGGTGATTTGCATATCGATGCGCATCACACTGTGGAAGACATCGGCATCACGCTTGGACAGGCATTTAATCAAGCGGTGAACGATAAAAAAGGCTTGCGTCGCTACGGGCAGTCTTATGTGCCGCTCGATGAGGCTTTGTCGAGGGTGGTGTTGGACATTTCCGGTCGCCCTGGCTTGGTGTTCAACTGTGAGTTTGTGCGCGGCAGTATTGGCAATTTTGATGTGGATTTATTCCACGAATTTTTCCAAGGCTTTGTGAATCATGCATTAGTTACATTGCACATAGATAACCTCGCGGGCAATAACGCGCATCATCAGGCTGAGACAATTTTTAAGGCTTTTGGTCGTGCGCTACGCATGGCACTGGAGCTTGATCCACGCATGGCTGGCATGATGCCTTCAACTAAAGGCTCACTGTAGTCAAAATGATTGCTGTCGTAGATTACGGGATGGGCAACTTGCGTTCGGTCAAGCAGGCTTTGATCAAGGTTGCGCCTAACACTGAAATTGTCGTGACTGATGATGCTCAGCTGATTGCAAAAGCCAATCGCGTGGTGTTTCCCGGTCAGGGTGCGATGCCCGATTGTATGCGTGAACTAGATGCGAGAGGCTTGCGCAATGCGGTGCTGGAAGCAGCTCGCAGCAAACCTTTTCTCGGTATTTGCATCGGGCTGCAAATGTTGTTTGAGCATAGCGCAGAAGGCGATGTGGCTGGCTTGGGTTTATTTCGCGGCGATGTAGTGCGCTTTGCTAGCCCGCTAAAAGATGCGCAGGGTAATAAACTTAAAGTGCCGCACATGGGTTGGAATCAGGTGAAACTCGTTGCCCCTGCGCATACTTTATGGAGCGGTATCGAGCAAGATGCACGTTTTTACTTTGTTCACAGCTACTATGTACGGCCACAAGATGAAAAAGTCGTGCAAGCCACTTGCGAATATCCAAAGCCTTTTGTGTG
>CANFCA010000266.1 GCA_947445045.1 Gallionellaceae bacterium | reverse complement strand
GTTGGCATTAACCGGAAAGGTATCGTAGTTGCGTCCGCCGGGATGAGCGACGTGATAAGTGCAGCCACCTATCGAACGCCCGCTCCAGCTATCCACCAGATCGAACACCAACGGGGCTTGCACACCGATTGTCGGATGTAATCCAGAGGGTGGTGCCCACGCACGGTAACGCACCCCGGCCACATATTCACCACGCGTGCCAGTGGCTGTCAGCGGCAACGGACGACCATTGCAAGTGAGAATGTGGCGATTGTCACTCATGTGACGCACCCTGACTTGCATACGCTCAAGCGAGGAATCGACATATCGTGCCGTGCCGCCAGCGGCGACTTCTTCGCCCAACACATGCCAAGGCTCTATGGCTTGGCGTAGTTCGATCTCGATGCCGTGATATACCACATTGCCGAAGCGCGGAAAACGGAATTCAAGGAAAGGCGCGAACCACTCGAACTCAAAAGCGTAACCGGAACGTTGTAAATCCAGCACCACGTCGCGCATGTCCTGCGCAACAAAGTGCGGGAGCATGAAGCGATCATGCAGCTCTGTACCCCAACGATTCAGGTTGCCGGTATAAGGCTTCTGCCAGAAACGCGCAACGAGCGCACGTAGCAGCAGCATTTGCAGCAATGACATTTGCGCGTGCGGTGGCATCTCAAAGCCGCGAAATTCAACTAGCCCCAAACGTCCCGTCGTACTGTCAGGCGAATAGAGTTTGTCGATGCAGAATTCGGCACGGTGCGTATTACCTGAGAGGTCCACCAACAGATTGCGCAGCAAACGATCCACCAGCCAAGGTTGCAGACTTTCCTCGCTAGGTTTCAGATGTTCCACCATTTGTTGAAATGCAATCTCCAACTCGTACAGACTTTCATGCCGCGCTTCGTCCACCCGTGGAGCCTGACTAGTAGGGCCAATGAATTGGCCAGAGAACAAATAGGACAACGCGGGATGATGTTGCCAATAAGTAATCAAACTCATCAGCACATCGGGTCGCCGTAGGCACGGTGAATCAGCCGGCGTGGCCGCGCCGAGCGTGACGTGATTGCCACCACCCGTGCCGGTGTGGCGACCATCAATCATGAATTTTTCTGTGCCTAATCGCGACTGACGCGCTTGTTCGTAAAGCGTCTGGGTGTTTTCCACCAGTTGCGACCAAGTGCTGGATGGATGAATGTTCACTTCGATCACACCGGGATCTGGCGTGATGCGAAACTCCTTCAGGCGCGGGTCGGATGGCGGCGTGTAACCCTCCAATCGTAGCGGCAGCTTCAATTCGGCAGCACTCTTTTCTATCGCTGTAATCAGCGCCACGAAGTCTTCAAGCAGGAGTACGGGTGGCAGAAACACACACAGCACCCCCGCCCGTACCTCAGCGCATAAGGCGGTGTGTATGATTTCGCGTGGATCACAACTGGCCTTGAGTGAACTGACAGGTGCTTTCGAGTTCTTGGCTAGCAGCGCGGCATCAGGCGACTCACTGGTGGCATCAAGCGGATCGCGACCAAACTCTTCTTCTTTGTCAGCAGGTGCTACCCAAGGCAACGAAGCCAAAGGCAGACGCAACCCCAGTGGTGAATCACCGGCGATCAAATACAAATTCTCACGACGTAGCGGCCAAGGGCTGGAACGAAAACCGGCCGAAATAATAGCCTTGGCAGCATGCTGGCTTTTCGCAGGTGGGAGTGCTTTTAGCGGCAGCACGTAACCCACCGGTTCACCGAGGCCACGTTCGATTAGTTTTGCCATCCGCCGTCGTTCATCGCTGTTCTTCAGATCAGCGAGCAGCGGATCAAGATTCTCAGGCCAGCGTTGTTCCTGATCGATAATTTGAGTCACATCTTCAAAAGCCGGAATAACAAAACCTTCATTCAGCCCAAGTTCCTGCGTGAGTCTTTGCATAAAACGCAACGCATCTTCGGTTGTGTTTGCACCACTACCGTTTGTGGTCACTAAAAACTCACGATCATTCCAAAGAGGTTTGCCATCGGTGCGCCAGTAACAGCCGAGCGCCCAACGCGGCAACGGCTCACCTGGATACCATTTACCCTGCCCGAAATGCAACATTGCGCCCGGCGCAAAATGGTCTTGCAGGCGAGTAAGCAAACCACCAGCGAGCTCAAGCTTCTTATCTGATAATGCAGTGATATTCCACTCGGCTCCTTCCATGTCATCGATGGAAACAAAAGTTGGTTCACCACCCATGGTTAACCGCACATCATGCTGTTTCAGTTCAATATCCACTTGGTGGCCAAGATCGAGCATGGCCTGCCATTGTGCTTCGGTATAGGGCTGGGTGACGCGAGGGTCTTCATGGATGCGCGTCACTTGCATGGAAAAATCAAAGTGCGTTTCGCATACTTCAGTGACACCTATCACGGGAGCTGCAGAGGAGGGCATCGCGGTACAGGCCAGTGGAATATGGCCTTCACCAGCCAACAGTCCCGAAGTTGGATCAAGGCCGATCCAACCCGCGCCCGGAATATAAACTTCTGTCCAGGCGTGCAAATCAGTGAAATCGTGGTCGGTTCCAGAGGGTCCATCGAGTGCTTTGACATCAGCCTTTAGTTGGATCAAATATCCCGATGCAAATCGGGCTGCCAATCCCAAATTGCGCAGTACCTGTACCAACAACCAAGCCGAATCTCGACACGATCCGCGCTTGAGTTCCAAGGTTTGTTCTGGTGTCTGTACACCCGCTTCGAGACGAACGATATAGCCCACATCACCTTGCACGCGTTGATTGACTCCTACCAGCATATCGATGGTACGCAGTGGCTTGCTCAACAATTCTTGTTTGGTACGCGCGAGCCAGTCAGCCAGTAATGGCGTAACGGGATCAATCTCAAGATACGGCCCAAGTTCGCGCTTTAATTCATCCGGATAATCGAAAGGAAAATTCTCGGCGAATTCGTCCATGAAAAAATCGAACGGATTGATCACTGTCATGTCGGCGACCAGATCGACCGTAATTTTTAACGACTCTGCTTTTTCCGGGAACACTAATCGGGCCACCCAGTTGCCAAACGGGTCTTGCTGCCAATTCAGGAAATGTCCGGCAGGTTCAATGTTCAGCGAGTAGCTATGTATCGGCGTGCGGCTATGTGCGGCGGGGCGCAAGCGTATCTCGTGCGGCCAGAGATTGATCGCG
>CANFCA010000265.1 GCA_947445045.1 Gallionellaceae bacterium | reverse complement strand
ATGTTTTTGCCCTTAGAGAATTCTACATCGCTCAGCTTTAACATGACCAACGGCAGCAAGCTGGACGTGTATAACTATCGCATTACACCCAATCAAAATCTGACCATTCCACTCGGCACATTTAGAGCGAGCTATTTAGTCAGCGCACCTGAAGCGGATGCGAGCAAGACTGAGATTTGGCTGGCGGCAGAACATAATAATTTCCCCTACAAAATGATAGTCACAGATCGGGACGGCGACCAGCTCACGCAGGTGCTGACCAAAATCGACTTCGTGCCGTGATTCGTTTTCTCAACACCCCCGTCCGACGCATCGCCTTTGCCATCGCTATTTCCGCATTTGTGCATGCCATCGTTTTATGGCTGCCCTATATCAAATTTCCCCACGCCAAAGTAGATTTGCCACCGCTCACCGTTAGGCTAGTAAACATAGAAACACCAGTCGAAGCATCCAGTGCCCTACCCGCAACCGACAGCCCCATCGCCATCGGTGACAATGGCACGCTGGCAGCATCCGCTCCGCTTGCTGCTGTGACGATGAAGAAAATGCGCGCATCAAAAACTGACAAACTTTTCCCTAAACACGTGCAGCTCACGTTCATTGCCTACCAGGGTGTTAACGCAAGTAGAGCCGGTGAAGTGCATCATCAACTGGATGTTGAACAGGATCGTTACACGCTACACGCCGAGACCAAAACCACCACGCTCACTGTTTTATTAAAAGCTAAAATTTTTATGCAAACCAGCGAGGGAAAATTTGGTGAGCATGGCTTGCAACCGGAATTCTTCAAAGAAGAAACAATCGCTACCCGCCACGTAAAAAGCTTGAAGACTCGCTTTGATTGGGTCAACCAAACACTCTACTTGCCCAATGGGAATAAAACTGCACTGCTCGCTGAATCGCAAGACATGCTGAGCTTCATGTATCAACTCTCCCAGATACCGTTCAACGGAGAATTTTTTCCGCTGCCTATAAGTGATGGTGAGCAACTCGCCACGCAGCAAATTGAAATTGGCTCTATGGACGACTTGGATACGCCGATGGGTAAAGTACAAGCGCGACACTTACGCCAAATGCACGAACGTCAAACCCCGTATTTTGAAATTTGGCTCGCGCCAGAATATCGCATGCTGCCCGTAAAATTCCGTCGCGTAAACGAAGCGGAAGAAACGATAGAAGAATTTGTCATCGCAGATATTCGTGTCGCAGATAAATAACCTTTACACTACCCGTATCAATTCATCGCCACACCCGCCCAATAAAAAATATGCTCATCACTGAATACCGCCTAGACCTTGCCATCCTTGCCCTGCGCAGCATATTGCCGCTGGCGCATCCTGCCGACACCACGTTGCGCTATTTTTTCCAACAAGAACGCATCGGCTCGAACGAGCGCGCCTTTGTAGCGGAAGCAGTGTTTGGCACGTTACGCCATCGCATGTTGCTGGAACATACTTGCGGTGAAAAAGCTACGCCGCGCCGTATGGCACTGGCTTATTTGATTCGCTTTGGTGGTTACAACTTACGTGAAATCGAACCCGTACTACAGCGCGATGAAAAAGAATGGCTAGCGACTGTTAAGGGCGTGAAGCTGGAAACCTTATCGTTAGCCATCCAAGCTGAATTGCCTGATTGGCTGGTAGAAAAAATGCGGGCAACTTACTCGGATGCCGACATCCTCAACATCGGGCAATCGATGCAGCAAGTTGCGCCGTTAGACATTCGCGTCAACACGCTATTCGCTAAACGCGAGGAAGTATTGCAGCAGTTACAACTGCAAAAAATCGAAGCGATAGCTACGCCCTACTCTCCCCTAGGCATTCGCATTAAAGAAAAAATTCCACTAAACAAAGATGCGTTATTTACCGAAGGCAAGGTCGAAGTGCAGGATGAAGGCAGCCAATTGCTAGGATTTTTAGTCTCACCGAAACGCACTGACATGGTAGTGGATTTTTGTGCTGGAGCGGGCGGCAAGACACTGATGCTATCGGCGTTGATGAATTCGCAAGGCCGTTTGTACGCGATGGACGTATCGGAAAAGCGTCTCGCCAACCTAAAGCCACGCCTCAAGCGTTCCGGCGCAAGCAACATTCAGCCTATGCTGATCGCACACGAAAACGATCTCAAAGTAAAGCGCTTGGCTGGGAAAATTGATCGCGTGTTAGTGGATGCACCGTGTAGCGGACTCGGTACATTGCGACGTAACCCCGATTTGAAATTTCGCCAGTCGCCTGGCAGCATCGAGGAACTCACGCAAAAACAAACCGCTATCCTCGCCTCCGCCAGCCGCTTGGTGAAGAAAGGCGGACGCTTGGTTTATGCCACGTGCAGCATTTTGCCTGAAGAGAATCAAGACATCGTGCAGGCCTTTTTATCCGTGCATCCTGATTTTGTATTACGTCCCGCAAGCGAAGTTTTACAGCAACTAAAAATTGATTTAACGATGGGCGATTACTTGGAATTGCGTCCTCATTTGCACAACACTGATGGATTTTTCGCTGCGGTAATAGAACGAATTTAGCAAATGCTATTCAGTGCTACACTAACGCCAACTTATCGCATTTATAACGCAAGGAATTGCTCATGCTGACAGGATTTTTAGATTTACCTTGGTGGGGTTATGTTCTCACCACCCTCGTACTGACGCACATCACCATTGCCTCAGTAACTATCTTTTTGCACCGCCACCAAGCGCATCGCGCCTTGGATTTGCATCCCCTCCCCAGCCATTTTTTCCGCTTCTGGTTATGGCTAACCACAGGACAAGTTACCAAAGAATGGGCATCCATCCATCGCAAACATCACGCCAAGTGTGAAACCATCGATGACCCGCACAGTCCGCAAATACTTGGCATCAAGAAAGTATTGTTGGAAGGTTACGAGCTATACAAAAAAGAATCACGCAATCAGGAAACTCTGACTCGCTATGGTCATGGCACGCCGGATGATTGGTTGGAACGTAACGTTTACAGCAAGCACCCCTCGTGGGGAATTATGCTCATGTTAACCATCGACGTGCTGTTATTTGGTCCGATTGGATTAACCATCTGGGCAGTGCAAATGGCATGGATTCCCGTCACCGCAGCGGGAATCATCAACGGTGCGGGGCACTATTGGGGTTATCGCAATTACCAATGTGCAGATGCTT
>CANFCA010000264.1 GCA_947445045.1 Gallionellaceae bacterium | reverse complement strand
TTCGCACGCTAGGTGGGGGCTTTGCGACCGTGCGTGTTGTAGAATAAAGGCACAAAAAACGTAGCAGCACCGTCATTCCCGTGTAAACGGGAATCCAGTAATCAAACAAACTCCCGCAAAGCGGGAACAAAACCACAAGGCACTTTGAATAAAAACGCTGGATTCCCGCCTACGCGGGAATGACGAATTTAGGAATTTCACTTTATGTTGATCTATTCATTCCTTGCAATTGGCATTGGTGCGGCATTAGGCGCGTGGCTACGATGGGGGCTGGGCTTGCTGCTTAATCCGACATTGCCGGAGTTACCACTTGGCACTTTGACAGCCAATCTGGTAGGCGGCTATCTAATTGGTCTCGCGATTGCTTTTTTCATCCAGCAACCCGGGCTATCTTCAGAGTGGCGGCTGTTCATCATCACGGGTTTTCTCGGTGGTCTGACCACGTTCTCCACTTTTTCCGCAGAAACGGTGACGCTGTTGTTGCGCGGGCAATACGCATGGGGCATGGGCATTATTGCCGCGCATTTAGGTGGTTCGTTGTTGATGACGTTGCTGGGTATTCAGACTTTTAAGTGGTTGCAGGGATAATATAGAGTCGCGTGGCGACACATCATCACTCTCCCTTCTGGGGGAGAGGTGGAGAGAGGGAATAAACTGGCGGCGGCTTCTTTCACATTTGTGTTGTTGCCATCATGTTCGTAAGGAGGGCAACATGAATCTATTATCTTTTTATGTGAGTGAAAAACATCATCATGCTGGTATGCCATTGTATGCATGGTTGTTAGAGCAAGCGAAATCACAGGGAATCAGCGGTGGCTCGGCGTTCCGTGCCATCGCGGGTTTTGGACGACATGGCAGGATGCACGAAGATACATTCTTTGAGTTGGCAGGGGAATTGGCAGTGAAAGTTGAATTCATCATGGACGAAGCGCAAGCTGAAAAACTGTTGGTTGTTCTGCTTGCAGCAGATTTGAAAATGCTCTACACCCGACAGGAAATTGAAGTTGCTCAGATTTGATTGAAGCGCCTCCGACTGGAGTCATTGTTACGGCACTATGAACGGATAAGTGTATGAATAGAGCAGGGTTCATTGCGCTATTACAAAGTGCAAATGGTTGGAAGTTGTGGACATCCATCACTTTGGTCGCGCTGGCAGTGGTGGAAATCATCATAGTGGTATTGGACCTGCTGTTAAAGGGGCAGATACTGGGTGTTGATCTGTTTATCGGTTTGATTGCAGGTTTGATTGTTGAACCAACGCATTTACTATTCATGATTTTCTTGCTGGGCGAGTTTTCCAAAGCGAAACAACTTGATTTGGTGAGCAATGCACTATTTGCCAACAGCCGCCTGAGTATCGCCATAGAGAATACCCAGATGATTATGTGGGAGATGGATATCGCTGCGGGTTCGCTGCATTATGACGATACCATGCTCAGGTTGTTCGGTATGCCAGAGGGCACGATGCCGCATGACCTTGAATCTTGGCTGGCACTTGTTCATGTCGATGACCGCACGAGATTCATGGAACAATTCCAAATCACCATGGGATCACAGGATGGATTGTTCGATTGCGAATATCGCTTAGCGCATTCTAGCGGGCAACTGGCTTGGGTGCATACGCGCGGTAAGGTGATTCAACGTGATGCTGCGGGTACGCCATTACAGGCGGTGGGTTCGACGATGAATATCACGCCTCGCAAACAGGCTGAACTCCATCTACAGGAAGAGAAGCTGCGCTTTGAGTTGATTTTCAATAACTCGCCAGACCTGATGGTGATCAGTCGCTTGAGTGACGGATGTATCGTCCATGTTAATGAGACCATGATTCAAATCAGTGGCTATGTCCGTGAGGAACTCATCGGTAACTTCACAACGGGGTTGGGTATCTGGCGATATGCTACAGACCGGCAAAGGATGGTGGATGACCTCAACAGTAATGGCTGTTGCAAAAATCTGGTTGCGGAATTCACTGCCAAAGATGGTCACACTTTCATGGGTTCAACTTCTGCAGTGGTGACTATGCTAGATGGCAATGCGCACATCGTTTGTACGGTGCGTGACATCACTCAGCAACAGCGTATTGAGGAACAATTGCTGAGCAGTGAGGCATTGTTACGTAGTACGCTTGAATCCACCGATGAGGGCATTTTAATGATTGCCCAAAATGGACGTGTACTTTCCACCAACAAGCGTTTCATGGAGTTGTGGCTTGTCCCGCCGGAACTTGCGGCGGTCGGACGCGACGATTTGTTGTTGGCTCATGTGCTTGATCAGCTCGTTGATCCGCAGGTGTTCATGAGTCAGGTGCGCCGTTTGTACGACAGCAATGAAGAGGCGCGTGACATCTTGCATTTCAAGGATGGCAGGGTGTTTGCACGTTTTACCCGTGCGCTGATTGCTGGCGATCAACGTGGACGTATCTGGTGTTTCAAGGACATCACAGAACAGACACTGACACAGAATGCGTTGGCAGAACGTGAGGAGATGTTCCGCAGCATCTTTACTCAAGCCAGCGACGGTATCATGCTGGTTGATCCCGCAACCACGCGCATCGTCGAGTTCAACGATGCAGCCTGCGGAGAATTGGGTTATAGCCGCGAAGAGTTTGCCAAATTGAGCATTAAAGACATCCAAGCAGAACACGATGAAGCGAAGATAGCAGAGATTGATCGCAAGATATTGAAGTCGGGCTCTCTTGTTTTTGAAACAGTTCACAGGCATCACGATGGCAGTAAACGTATTGTGCGAGTCAGCAGTAAACCAATCAGCTTGCGTGGTAAAGATTATCTGGTTTCTCTGGTAACGGATATTACTGAAAGCAAGCAATATGAGGAAAGATTGCGCGCCAGCGAACGTAAACTTATCACGATACTTGATAACGTTGATGCGTATATCTACCTGAAGGATATTGAAGGTCATTATCTGTTTGCCAATCGGTCTGTACTCAAACTTTGGCAGGCTGAGATGCCTGAAGTAGTTGGCTATGGCGACGAAAAGTTTTTCAATGCCGAGACGGTAGAGAACATCAAGCGTAATGATGCTCGCGTGTTACAACATGGCGAAATTGTCCGTGCAGAAGAAACGAATACTGTTCCAGTGACAGGCAAAACAAATACATTCTTATCTACAAAGATTCCATTGATCGGTGAAGACGGC
>CANFCA010000263.1 GCA_947445045.1 Gallionellaceae bacterium | reverse complement strand
GCGCTTATCCGTCTCGCCAACGGCAGGTTCTGCTGCTGGGCGTTCTGGTAATTTTGGTGGATTGGCTAGCACTAACAAGTGTCGATGCTCATCAACACCTGCGGTAGGCAAACAAAAAATGCGCGCAAAAGGATAAGACGGGTCACGTTCTACTTTGACCACCTTGGCCACTTGAATACCCTGCGGATAAACCCCATCGATGCCTGAGGTGACCAGCACATCTCCGCTTTGAATATCGGCGCTTTCCGGCATAAATCGCAATGTCAGTTGGCTGGTATCACCTGCGCCAAACACAATACTTCGCAAGCCATTGCGCAGCACTTGTACGGGCACAGCGCGATCCTTTTCGGTAATCAAAGTCACTTCGGACAACCAAGGATACACGCGGGTAATTTGTCCAACGATGCCCTTATCATCCATCACCACTTGACCCATTTCCATCTTGGCATTCGCACCTTTACTGATCAAAACTCTGCGCTTAAAAACATCGCGTTCGGCATAGACCACTTCGACCAATTGCGCGGTGTATCCGGGGCTAAGCGGCAAGCTTGAAAGTGTGCGTAATTGTTGATTTTCTAATTGGCTAGATTGCAATTGCAATAACTGCGCAGCATCTTGCTGATGTTGAATTTGCAACTGATTGTTAGTGCTTTTCAAGTCACGTTGCGCTTGTTGGGTAATGAAAATGTCACCGATCTGATCCAACAAATACGCGGGCATGGCAGTTAGGCGTTGTATAGGTGTAATCAGCACCGACACGACACTACGCGCCGATTCCAAATAACGGAATCGTGCATCGACAAACATCAGCAATAGAGAAAGCGCGGAAAAAAATACTAACCGCACCACTGGACTGGGGCCGCGATTAAAGAATCGGAAGGATTGAGTTTGGTCCATCAACGACCTTCGATTAAAATTTTAAAGCTGTATGCGTTAAGGAAAATTTCTCGGCTTACTCGGTTGTGAAAATGCTGGTTGATTTGTCCATGTGCTCCAACGCCATACCGGAGCCACGCACCACGCAAGTTAACGGGTCTTCAGCAATCCATACTGGCAGCCCGGTTTCTTCCATCAACAAGCGATCCAAGTCGCGCAACAACGCGCCACCGCCCGTCAACACCATGCCTTTACTGGCAATGTCCGCGCCCAACTCTGGCGGCGTTTGCTCTAGCGCAGTTTTCACCGCGCTAACGATGTTGTTGAGTGGGTCAGTCATGGACTCCAACACTTCATTGCTGGAAATCGTAAAGCTACGTGGCACACCTTCGGCAAGGTTACGGCCTGTGACTTCCATCTCGCGTACTTCGCTGCCAGGAAATGCTGAGCCGATGGTTTTTTTGATTTCTTCAGCCGTGGTTTCACCAATCAACATACCGTAGTTGCGGCGGATGTAATTGATAATTGCTTCGTCGAACTTATCTCCACCGACTCGAACTGAACCGGAGTACACCGCACCGCCCAGAGAAATCACACCAACTTCGGTGGTACCACCACCGATGTCCACCACCATCGAACCAGTTGCTTCTTCCACTGGCAATCCCGCACCAATCGCCGCCGCCATTGGCTCTTCAATCAATTCCACGCGGCGCGCGCCTGCGCCTACGGCTGACTCGCGAATCGCACGACGTTCAACCTGTGTTGAACCACATGGCACACAAATTACGATACGCGGGCTAGGACTAAAAATGCCCGCTTTGTAAACTTTACGAATGAAGTGTTTGAGCATCAATTCTGTAACGGTGAAGTCGGCAATCACGCCGTCTTTCATCGGGCGAATTACGTTGATGCTGCCTGGTGTGCGCCCCATCATTTGCTTGGCAGCGATTCCCACCTGCTGAACGACTTTTTTACCGTTCGGTCCGCCCTCTTGGCGGATGGCCACTACCGAAGGCTCATCCAACACAATACCTTGTCCACGCACCCAAATCAGCGTATTCGCTGTACCCAAGTCTATTGCCAAGTCGTTGGAAAAGTAGCTATCGAGAAATCTAAACATTGTGTGATGTCCTGTCGTCAAAGTAATGCGCTGAATAATCCTTATATGATACCCTATTAGCCTTCTTTTTATAAAGCAATTGCTATGTCGTTAACCACTCAAGATGTCCAGAAAGTCGCCCGTTTGGCGAGGCTTGCTATGGACGAAAACGAAATTGAAACCGCGCGCGCTCAGCTATCAGGAATTTTTACCCTGATTGCCGAAATGCAGGCTGTCGATACCAGCGGTATTGAGCCAATGTCACATGCGCAGGATTTATCACAACGTCTGCGTAGTGACGTGGTGACAGAAGCCAATCAGCGCGAGGCTTTCCAAGCTGTCGCCCCACAAGTCGAAGGCGGCTTATACCTCGTTCCTCAAGTCATCGAATAAGCTCATCATGTTTAATTTAAGTCTGCAACAAATCGGCGATGCACTGCGCGCCAAAAAAATTTCCAGCGTGGAACTGACTCAGCTCTATCTTGACCGCATTAACGCGCTTAATCCCAAGCTGAATGCCTATATCACCCTACAACCCGAAACGACACTGGCGCAAGCGCAAGCCGCCGATGTTCGTCTTACAACTGGCAAAGCCGATGCGCTGACTGGCATCCCCTTTGCGCAAAAAGACATTTTTTGCGCGAAAGGGTGGCTCACCACGTGCGGCTCAAAGATGCTGCACAATTTCGTTTCTCCTTATGACGCGCACGTCATCACGCAATTCAATAACGCAGGCGCGGTGAATCTGGGCAAGACAAACATGGATGAATTCGCCATGGGTTCATCAAACGAAACGTCGCATTACGGCACAGTGAAAAATCCCTGGGACACAGCACGTGTACCTGGCGGTAGCTCTGGCGGTACAGCGGCGGCAGTAGCTGCGCGGTTATGTGCAGCAGCAACAGGCACCGATACAGGTGGTTCGATACGTCAGCCTGCCGCGCTATGCGGCATCTCCGGCATCAAACCCACTTACGGCACGGTATCTCGCTACGGCATGATTGCTTTCGCGTCGAGTTTGGACCAAGCCGGGCCGATGGCGCGCAGTGCGGAAGATTGCGCGTTGATGTTGAACGTGATGACGGGCTTTGATGAGCGTGACTCTACTTCGTTACAACGCGATAAAGAAGACTACTCACGCGACCTGAATAAGCCGCTGAGCGGTTTACGCATCGGTCTGCCAAAAG
>CANFCA010000262.1 GCA_947445045.1 Gallionellaceae bacterium | reverse complement strand
GTAAGTTTCCTCCCTTCGACTTCGGCGATAAAGCTGCCTACTCTCATGGCGAACGGTGAGTTAAAAATTTAACTTTTAAGGCAACACCCTCAACACCCTAAAACCATTTGAATTAAAGTGGTTGCTAGGTTTATCGCCAAAACGAATCGCGGCACGAGTGAGTAGTGGCGGATAATTCCACGAGCCGCCTCGCAGTACGCGTTGTTTATCGTCGTCTTGCCACGCGCTGCCATCAACAGGCGCACCCGTGTAGTCTTTGTGGTAACTATCCGCTACCCATTCGCTCACGTTACCGCTCATATCGAACAAACCAAATGCGTTTGCTTGTTTACCCGCAACCGGATGAGTAGGATTGGTTTTATTGCCACTGTGCCAGCCCACAGCGTCCATGCTATCGCCGCCACAAAATTGCTGGTTGCCTCCCGCACGACAGGCGTATTCCCATTCTGCTTCGCTCGGCAAACGATATTGCTTACCTGTCTTTTGGTTCAGCTTGACAATGAAATCCTGCGCTTCATCCCAACTTACCATTTCCACAGGGCAGTTATCACCGCAGGCAGCGAAGTAACTAGGGTTGCTACCCATGACAGCTTTCCATTGCGCTTGAGTCACTTCGGTTTTTCCCATCGCAAAAGTTTGCGCAATGGTCACATGATGCATGGGCTTCTCGTTGGGCGAGGTGCCATTCAAACCCATATCAAAACTGCCAGCGGGTATCGACACCATTTCTGGGCAATCGGGGCAGTCACTAAACGTTTCCGCATTAGCTATGCTCACCAGTTGCAGCCCTAAAATAAGCGCCAAAAAATTGACTGTAGATTTCATAAATAACCTCCCATTAAATGACGCTCTGTATATTTTTATCAGCTCAGGCTTTTCGAGCTTAAAGTTTACCCTGTACCCAAGCAGCAACGGAAGCTAATGCCGCAGCTAAATGCTCAGGTTGCGTACCGCCCGCCATCGCCATATCTGGCTTGCCACCGCCTTTACCGCCCACTTGCAACGCGACCATATTCACCAATTCACCCGCTTTGATTTTCGCGGTGAGATTAGCGGACACCCCTGTTACCAAACTCACTTTTCCGTCTTGTACCGAAGCCAAAACAATAGCGGATGATGGGAATTTGTCTTTCATGTTGTTCAACGTCTCGCGCAATGCCAGTGCATCCACACCTTGCATCTGCGTTGCCAACACTTTCACACCATTGATGTCGATGGCTTGTTTGAGCAGGTCATCACCTTGTGCAGCAGCGAGTTTGGATTTCAACCCCGCCAATTCTTTTTCTAACGCTTTCACGTTATCCAACACTTGCAACACACGTGCTGCTACATTTTGCGGTTGAGCTTTCACTGCTCCAGCGATTAACTGTAATTGGCTTTGCTGTTCATTTATGAGAGCTAATGCGCCCTCACCCGTCACGGCTTCTACGCGCCGCACGCCTGCTGCCACACCGCCCTCAGAAACAATCTTGAACAAACCGATGTCACCCGTGCGCTTCACGTGCGTACCACCACACAGCTCGCGTGATGAGCCAATGTCCAGCACACGCACTTCGTCACCATACTTCTCGCCGAACAACATCATCGCACCAGTCTTCTGCGCATCTTCTATCGACATCACGCGCGCATCGGTGGCGGCATTCGCCAAGATTTCCGCATTCACCAACGCTTCCACTTTGGCGATTTCCGCGTCGGTAATTGGTGCGTTATGCACGAAGTCGAAACGGGTTTTGTCCGGGTCAACCAGCGAACCTTTTTGCTGCACATGATCGCCTAGTATTTCATGTAACGCCTTGTGCATTAAGTGCGTCACTGAATGGTTGCGTTCAGTTGCTGCACGCGCTCTAACATCCACACGCGCATTGACGTTGTTGCCAAAACCGAGCTTGCCGGTTTTCACCACACCATGATGACCGAACACTGTCGCTTGAATCTTTTGTGTGTCTTCCACTGCGAAAATACCATGCATGCTGCGCAACTCGCCGCTGTCGCCAACTTGCCCGCCAGACTCAGCGTAAAAAGGCGTGTTATCCAATACCACCACGCCCTGCTCGCCTTCGGACAACTCATTAACTGATACGCCATCCTTGTACAAAGCCAGCACATTGCCTTTGTTTTCCAGCAACTCATAGCCGTGAAAGCGGGTAGCTGGGCCGTCGTATTCCAGATTCGCTGCTACCTTGAATTTTCCTGCCGCGCGCGCCATTTGTTTTTGGTTCGACATTGCGGCATCAAATGCCGCACCGTCCACAGTCACGCCATGTTCACGGCAGATGTCTTGGGTTAAATCGAGTGGGAAGCCGAAGGTGTCATGCAATTTGAAAGCAGTCTCGCCATTGAAAACTTTACTCCCCTGCTTCGCCATCTCCTCCAGATCAGCTTCAAGTATCGCCATGCCATGTTCGATAGTATTGAAAAAGCGCTCTTCTTCCTGCTTGAGTGTTTCCGTCACGCGCACTTTTGTCGTGACCAATTCAGGAAAAGCCACACCCATTTCGGCAACCAAATCCGGCACCATATTGTGGAAGAACGCGCCTCGTGCACCCAGTTTGTAACCATGACGAATCGCGCGGCGAATGATGCGGCGCAACACATAACCGCGGCCTTCATTGCCGGGAATCACGCCATCTGCAATCAGGAAGGAGCAAGCGCGAATATGATCTGCCAGCACTTTCAGCGAAGGCGAATTCAAATCGGCGCAATGCGTCTCGCGCGCTGCGGCTTTAATCAAAGTTTGAAATAGGTCGATTTCGTAATTGGCATGCACGTGCTGCAACACTGCCGAAATGCGCTCCAACCCCATGCCGGTATCCACTGATGGCTTGGGCAGCGGATGCATCACGCCCGCTTCGTCGCGGTTAAACTGCATGAACACGTTGTTCCAGATTTCGATGTAGCGGTCACCGTCTTCTTCCGGTGTACCGGGCAAGCCGCCGGGAATATGCGCGCCGTGATCGTAGAAGATTTCCGTGCAAGGGCCGCAAGGACCGGTGTCGCCCATCATCCAAAAATTATCCGAAGCGTAGCGCGCGCCTTTATTGTCGCCGATGCGTATCACGCGCTCGACAGGCACACCTACTTCTTTCGTCCAGATGTCATACGCCTCGTCATCCTCGGCATACACGGTGACGTAGAGCTTATCTTTAGGGAGTTTGAACACCACCGT
>CANFCA010000261.1 GCA_947445045.1 Gallionellaceae bacterium | reverse complement strand
TCAACGCGCTGTTTAGATTTTTTGATTTTCTCCACATCAAACCAACCGCCTTCGATTTGACGAAATTCTCTGCGTATCACTTCATCGCGGGTTTTTTCATTGCCTGATATGTTGATGCGGCGAATATAGACACGCTGACCAGGATCAATCATAAAATCGAATGCGACTTGATGTTTTTCTTTGTCTAGAGCTGGAATCGCATTCACGTTAGCAAACGCATAGCCCTCCAAACCTAAACGTTCACCTATCTTCGCACTGGTATCAGTTAACGCCTTACGCGAAAAAGTATCACCTGATTTCACTTGCAGCAGCTTTTCGATTTCTGATTTAGCAATCAGCGTATCACCCGATACACTCACTTTAGCAATGGAATATTTCGCACCTTCGGTCAAGTTAATCGTGATGTAAATATCTTTTTTATTGGGCGAAATCGAGACCTGTGTCGAATCAATGGCAAATTCCAAATAGCCGTTATCCAAATAGAACGAACGCAAAATTTCCAAGTCAGCCGATAGTTTTTGTTTGGAATATTGATCGCTGCTGCTAAACCAACTCATCCAGCCGGGCGTGCCCAGCTTCATCAAATCGAGCAATTCTTTTTCTTTATAGGCCTGGTTGCCAATCAAATTAATTTGCTTGATTTTCGAAACTTGACCTTCGACTACATTGAACACTACGTTGACACGATTACGCTCCAATTCAGTCACCGTCGTTGTCACAGAAACCGCGTATTTACCCCTTGCTACATACTGCCGCTTTAACTCCTGCGTGGCTTTTTCTAACGCGCCTTTATCAAAAATGCGTGCCTCTGCCAAGCCTGCGAATTTCATGCTTTCTTTAAGTTGGTCTTTGGGGAAATCCGACGTGCCATTGAACTCAATGCTGGCAATCGACGGACGTTCTTGCACTTGCACGACCAACACGTTTCCATCAGATTTCAATGACACGTCTTTGAAAAATCCGGTTGCGTATAAAGCGTGAATGGCTGTTGCCGCTTGCTGATCATCCATCGTGTCACCAACCCTGATGGGGAGGTAGCTAAATACCGTACCCGCTTCAGTACGTTGTATGCCTTCGACGCGAATATCTTTAACGGTGAACGGCTCAATCGCCCAAGCAGTCGCTATATTCAGCAGCAATAGCAAACTTGCCAGTAAGTTTAATTTCATTATTTTTTAACTAGAAAAGAGGCGGTTTACATCATTAAAAATTGCAAAAGTCATGAGTGTGCCAAGGATCGCGATACCAATTTTCTGACCAACTTCCCATGCCTGCTCCGACACAGGGCTACCTTTAAGCAGTTCGGCGGCATAATACAACAAGTGCCCTCCATCCAATAAGGGAATGGGCAGCAAATTCATCACGCCCAAGCTGATGCTGATCAAAGCCAAAAACCCAAGATACGCTGCGATGCCCATGCCCGCAGACTGCCCCGCATAATCGGCAATCGTAATCGGGCCACTGATATTCTTAGCTGAAATTTCGCCCATCACCATCTTAAACATCATCTTTAAACTAATCACTGAGGTTTGCCATGTCTTGCGCACAGCCTCACTCACCGCCTCCGCCGGGCTATACACTACATCCGTAAACATGGCTTGCCACTCGGCTTCATTTACTTGAGGTGCAACACCAATTTTTCCTACGGACTTGCCAGCTTCTTGCGCAGCTTGTGGCACAACGGCAAGAGTCAACGTGACCTCACCGCGCTGAATTTCTAACGGCACAGATTGATTCGGGTGAGTACGAATAATCTCTACCAGCTCGCTCCACACTTTTATCAATACACCGTTGGCGCGTAAAATTTTATCGCCCGCTTTCAGACCTGCACGTTGCGCCTCCCCAGCATCTACCAGCTTACCAATCACAGGTAAAATAATAGGTTGATAAGGCTGTAAGCCAAGCTTATTCAGGAAATTCCCTTCCAAATCTTTTGTTGCGATTCCACTCATGTCGAGCAAATAAACACGCGTCACATCTTGTATAGTACGCGCCTCGATTTTCACCTCACCTTGTTGCAATGCCGCGTCTAATAATTGCCAATGCAGCTGCTGCCAACTCGGGATTTTTTCATCGTTGATGCTTAGGATCGTGTCGCCTGCTTGCATCTGCGCAATGGCAGCGGGCGACCCTACTGTAACCTCACCCAGCACAGGCTTTAACCCCGGCACACCGACCATAAACATCGCGCAATACAACACAATTGCAAGCAAGAAATTGGCTAACGGTCCAGCCACCACAATCGCCATGCGTTGCAATACGGGTTTGCGATTGAATGCCAGATGCAACTCTGTCGGTGCAACTTCGCCTTCACGTTCGTCCAACATTTTCACGTAACCGCCGAGCGGAATCGCGGAAATAACCCATTCGGTGTCACTGTTCACGAAACGTTTGCTGTAAATGACTTTGCCAAAGCCTAATGAAAAGCGCAGCACTTTCACACCACAGCGACGCGCCACCCAATAGTGACCGAACTCGTGGAAGGTCACCAACAACGCGATTGCGGCGACAAAAGCTAAAATTGTCATCATTACTGCAACCCTTGTATGTATTGGCTTGCGGCTCGTCGCGCTTGAGCATCTGCCGCTAGAACATCATCCAAGCCCAACACTTCACAGACAGGTAAAATATTCAATACTTCTTCAATCACACGCGGAATGCTCAGAAAAGAAATCCGTTGATTGAGAAACGCTTCGACGGCAATTTCGTTCGCAGCGTTCAATACCGCTGGCGCAGTGCCTGCTGCACGCAAGGCTTGGTACGCCAGTGCCAAACAAGGGAAGCGTTCAAAGTCAGGGGCGACAAAATTCATTGTCGCCACTTTAAATAAATCTAACGACGCAACACCTGAGTCGATGCGCTCTGGATATGCCAAACCATACGCAATCGGCGTACGCATATCGGGGTTGCCAAGTTGCGCGATGACCGAACCATCCACATATTCCACCAGCGAATGAATCACACTTTGTGGATGGATCACCACTTGAATAACATCTGCGCTGGCATTGAATAACCAATGCGCCTCAATGACTTCCAAGCCTTTATTCATCATGCTTGCCGAGTCAACGGAAATCTTGCGCCCCATTACCCAATTAGGATGTGCGCAGGCTTGATCTGGCGTAACGTTTTGCAATTCTGATAGGGGTGTATCGCGGAAGGGTCCACCTGATGCCGT
>CANFCA010000260.1 GCA_947445045.1 Gallionellaceae bacterium | reverse complement strand
GAAGTTTCTACCTCTTCGCTGTCGATGATGCGATCTGTACCATCTGCCCCAGCAACGCGACTAAGCTGAAGCCGCTCTTGCTTGTCTTCGAACAGCTGCCGAATGTTGACTTGGCTCATGGGGAGATCACAGTGTGTTATTCCATTCAACGAACAGTTTATGAATTTGAGTTACGTCATCACATACATTCAGTTGGTTGCGGAAGGTGTCATCACTAAACATTTGCGCGAGTTCACCGAGGATTTGCAGATGCAAATCAGTAGCACGTTCAGGAACGAGCAGCACGAAAATCAAATTAACGGGCAGGTCATCGGGTGCTTCAAAGGGAATCGGGTGCGTGGTTTTGATAAACACTCCAGTCGCATCACGTAGCTTGGCGATACGCCCATGCGGAATCGCTACCGCTTGGCCTAAACCAGTTGAACCCAATCTTTCGCGCGCAAACAAACTGTCGAAAACAGTGCTGCGGGCAATTTGCTGAGTGTTCTCAAGTAGCAATCCAACACGTTCAAATACACGCTTTTTATTGCTGGACTCGCTATCCAAAAGCACATTGCCAGCGGGTAGAATTTTACTGATGAGATTCATAATATTATGTATGAAAAAGAATGGGCAACATTGCTGTTACCCATTGTTTGGTTACTCTGCTACTGCATGGTTGCCCGTTCCATCATGACGACGTGCAGATAATTTTTCTTTATGCTTTACCACTTGGCGATCTAATTTATCCACCAACGTATCAATTGCGGCATAGAGATTTTCATCCTCACATTCCACAAATACATCTTTGCCACTCATGTGTACGGTAGCCTCGGCTTTTTGTCTCATCTTTTCGACAGAAAGAATAATGTTCACATCTATCACATTGTCAAAATGCCGCTTGATCTTGCCGAATTTTCCCGCTGCGTATTCGCGAATAGCTGGGGTGATTTCTAAGTGATGTCCGGTTAGATGCAGGTTCATGGCTTGCTCCTTGTTAGAGTGATTTACGGAGATTTACCGGGAGGATGCGTAATGCGTCCCGGTACTTTGCTATGGTACGCCGAGCGACAACTATGCCCTGCTGTGCCAAGATTTCTGACATGCGGCTATCGGTGAGTGGCTTCTTGGTGTCTTCCTCGCTGACTAATTGTTTGATGAGTTCGCGAATTGCTGTGGAAGAACACGTGCCGCCGCTTTCCGTAGATAAGCCGCTGCCAAAAAAATGTTTAAATTCATAAATGCCACGTGGTGTGAGCATGAATTTTTGTGTGGTGCTGCGCGATATGGTGGATTCGTGCATGCCGAGTTCATCAGCAATTTCACGCAACACCAACGGGCGCATTGAAATTTCGCCGTGCTCTAAAAAATCAACTTGTCGTTCTACGATGGCTTGAGCAACGCGCAAGATGGTGTCGAAACGTTGCTGTAAGTTTTTAATCAGCCAGCGCGCTTCTTGTAGTTGCGTAGAAAGCTGGGATGAATTCTTATCATCGCGCTGCTGCAAAATGCCCGCATAAATTTGATTTACGCGCAGTTTAGGCATAGCTTCGATATTGAGCCGTGCGCGCCATTTGTTTTTGACTTTTTCCACAACAATATCAGGCACGACAAAGTCAGCAACGGTCTGCCCAAACTCTGTTCCTGGCTTGGGATTTAAGCCGATGATGAGTTGTTGTGCGATGCGTAATTCATCATCGGTACAGCGCAGCAAGCGTTTTATTTTGGTGAAATCGTGTGCCGCCAGCAAGTCTAAATGTTGGCTGACTAGACGAATGGCTAAATCGCGTTGCGGCGTTGTGTCTGACATTGCCTTGAGTTGCAACGCTAAACATTCGCCGAGATGACGTGCGCCCAAGCCCGGCATGTCCAAATGTTGCAGTTGCACCAGTGCGGTTTCCAAATCATCCAGCGTAACTTCAAGTTCTACAGGCAACAGCGCTTCGATTTCTTCTAAACATTGCGTGAGGTAACCATTTTCGTCGAGCGCGTCTATCAGCCAACCCACTATTTGACGATCATTATTGTCCAGAGAGCTGGTGGTTAATTGACCATGTAAATGTTCGCGTAGTGTGCTTTGTAATGCGGCTTGCTCAAAACGAGGATCGTCTTCATCGTCATCACTACGCGTAATGCCGTTCGCACTCCAGTCAGTTGGCTCATTGTCGAAGCTGTCGTTAGTCTCGCGGTCATCGTCGTGAGGAGGTGGGGCTTCGTCAGGCGCGGAAGCGGTGTCAGAGCTAGTGGTAGAAGTGGTGCGTGTTTCAGTTGTAAAGGCACTGCTGGTGAAATCTTCCGACGCTTCCAACATAGGATTTTCTTCAAGCATGCGTGCTACTTCTTGATGCATGTCCTGCGTGGAAAGTTGCAACAAACGCAGCGCCTGCTGCAACTGCGGAGTGAGCGTGAGTTGCTGAGATAAACGAAGTTGAAGTGCGGGTTTCATTGCTTATTAGCTTAATACAGAAATGCTTTTTGTCGTGGCCAGTTTACACCAAAAGAGGATATTGGAAATTCAAGATTTCTGCTCGGAACTTGCGTTTTCAAGGGTAAGTAAGCAACGCAGCTTAGCGATAAAAATTGAGTTTCAAAAGGCATGTTTTATAGTTTGAAGTGTTCGCCTAAGTAGACTTTCCTGACGACTTCATTATAGATGATTTCATCAGGCTTGCCTTCCGCCATCACTGAGCCTGCGTTGATGATGTAAGCGCGGTCACAAATGCCCAACGTTTCACGTACATTGTGGTCGGTAATCAGTACGCCAATGTTGCGCTCTTTGAGGAAGCCAATAATTTTTTGAATGTCTAATACCGCAATCGGGTCAACGCCTGCGAAAGGTTCATCCAGCAAAATAAACCGTGGGTCGGTGGCTAACGCACGGGCGATTTCGACGCGCCGGCGTTCGCCGCCTGACAAGCTGATTGCGGGATTCTTGCGGATGTGTCCAATGTGCAAGTCTGCCAATAATGCTTCCAAACGGTTTTCAATATCGGCATCGCTGATATCTTGTAATTCTAAAACGGCTTTGATGTTTTGTTCGGCAGTGAGACGGCGAAAGATCGAAGCTTCTTGTGGAAGATAGCCTAACCCTAAGCGGGCGCGGCGGTGTATTGGCATGTGCGTGATGTTGGTGTCGTCGATAAAAATTTCGCCGCCATCCGCAGCAATCAAGCCAACTATCATGTAGAACGAAGTGGT
>CANFCA010000259.1 GCA_947445045.1 Gallionellaceae bacterium | reverse complement strand
CGAATGCCGCACCTGTCCAGTAGAACAGTGGCGGCTTATCCATGAACGGTTCGCCTGCTAAGGTGGGGACTAACCAATCACCGCTTTGCAGCATCGAATAAATCAAGCCGAAGCTGTAAGCATCGTCTGATTTCCAAGGGTCGTGCCCAACCAGCCCCGTGCCCAGCCAGATTAGGCATAGCAATCCCAGCATCACCGCTTTTGTCGGCGTGATGGGATAAGGGTCGGTGGGTTTGATGAAATACATTAGGTTGTTACTGTAAAAGAAAAAGGCAGCAAACGCTGCCTTTTTGTGAGCCGTTTAGCAGCGTGCTTATGCAGCAGCTTTAGTGCCGTATTTCTGACGGAATTTGTCGATACGACCAGCGGTATCAACAATCTTCTGTGTGCCAGTGTAAAACGGGTGGCATTCAGAGCAAACTTCAACGCTCAGAGTTGGTTTGCCAATCACGGACTTTGTCTTAAAGCTATTGCCACAGCTGCAAGTCACGGTGAGTTCATTATAATTTGGGTGTATATCTGCTTTCATTTTATTTCCTTAAGTGTAATTTCGTGCGGCGGGTGTACGCACTTTGGGGCGCGCATTATCCATAAAAATAGAGGGTTGGGCAAATTTTTATACGGCAATTGAGATTAACGCTCTTTCCGCTTAATGGAATAATCAGCTATGCCTGCATAAATGTTACTGAGTGAAATAACAGCGCTTGTGACTTGTTGAGGACATTGATAGGAGTAATGGTTGCAGAGCTGAATGCTAGTCCTAGTGACTGACATCACTTAAACTGCACAAGATGTTTGTGAAAAACCCATACAAAAAATGCTGTCAAAAGGAAAAAATTATGTCAGGTTTGAGCCGCACTGATTACAGGACATTGGTGCTGGCCGCACTTGGTGGCGCATTGGAGTTTTACGACTTCATTATCTTCGTATTTTTCGCGGTGGTGATCGGGCAGTTGTTTTTCCCGCCCGACATGCCGGACTGGTTGCGTCAATTGCAAACCTTTGGCATTTTCGCGGCGGGTTATTTGGCTCGACCTGTCGGCGGTATCGTCATGGCGCATTTCGGTGATTTGTTGGGACGCAAACGTATGTTCATGTTGAGTATCTTTCTGATGGCTGTTCCGACGTTGGCGATTGGCTTATTGCCCACTTATGCGGTCATCGGCATTTGGGCACCGATACTCTTGCTGGCTCTACGTGTATTGCAAGGCGCTGCAATTGGCGGTGAAGTGCCAGGCGCGTGGGTGTTTGTCTCAGAGCATGTTCCACCTCGCCATGTTGGCTTTGCCTGCGGTACGCTGACTGCCGGACTGACTGGCGGGATTTTGCTGGGCTCGCTGGTGGCAGGCGCAATCAATAAGCTGTATTCGCCTGCTGAACTGCTAACAGAAGGTTGGCGCGCTCCATTTATTATCGGCGGAATTTTTGGGCTGGTGTCCGTGTGGTTGCGTCAGTGGCTGCATGAAACGCCCGTGTTCAAAGAAATGCAGGCACGGCAAGCCTTAGCTGATGAATTGCCGTTGAAGACCGTGATACGTGAACATCGTCCCGCCGTGATTTTGACCATGCTGATGACCTGGCTGTTGTCCGCTGCGATTGTGGTGATGATACTTATGACCCCAACGTTGGTGCAAAAGCTCTACGCCATTCCAGCTACGGTTGCTTTGCAGGCTAACAGTATTGCAACTCTGTTTCTGAGTTTGGGTTGTGTCGTGTTTGGCGCATCGGCTGATCGTTTTGGCGCGGGGCGGGTATTGATGCTTGGCTGTACGATGTTGGGTATTACCTCGGCACTGTTTTATCAGCAGATGTCCATCGCACCGCAAAACATCAATGAGCTATATGCTTTGTGCGGATTCTTTGTCGGCGTGATCGGTGTGGTGCCTAGTGTTGCAGTCAAGGCGTTCCCGCCGGTGGTGCGTTTTTCAGGATTATCTTTTTCCTACAATTTAGCTTACGCGGTGTTTGGCGGGCTTACGCCAGTGCTGGTAAGCATGCTGTTGCCGCTTGATCGTTTGGCTCCAGCACACTATGTTGAGGTATTGAGTGTAGTAGGAATAGGGATAGGCGTGTATTTGTGGCGTAAAACACAGCAGTAGGGTTGGTGTAAATTTTTTATGCGACAATGTGCGCCGCAAAAAGTGCGTGCATGGAGCGCCCTTAATAATCAGGACTGAACGTGTTTTTAGACAATCTCAAGCAACTTCTCACAGCAGATATGGCTGCGGTGGATCAAGTAATCCGCACGCGGCTGCATTCAGAAGTGCTGCTGGTCAATCAAGTTAGCGAATACATCATCAATAGCGGTGGCAAGCGATTGCGACCTGCATTAGTGGTGTTAGCTGCGGATGCCTTTGCATATCAAGGTACGCAACATCACAATTTGGCAGCAGTGGTGGAATTCATTCATACCGCGACATTGCTGCATGACGACGTGGTCGATGAATCCGCATTGCGTCGAGGTCGCGCCACCGCCAGCGCACTGTTTGGCAACGCTGCCAGCGTGTTAGTAGGCGATTTTTTGTATTCGCGTGCCTTTCAAATGATGGTTGAAGTCGGTGACATGCGCGTGTTGGACACCATGGCGGAAGCCACCAATATCATTGCAGAAGGCGAAGTGTTGCAGCTACTCAATTGCCACGATGCGGATGTCGATGTCACCAACTATATGCGGGTGATTCATTGCAAAACGGCCAAATTATTTGAAGCGGCAATGCGCTTGGGTGCAATATTAGGCAAGGCATCAGCGGCGGACGAAGCAGCGGCGGCGAAATATGGAATACACCTCGGTACTGCATTCCAATTGATAGACGACGTGTTGGATTACTCGGCAGACGAGCAGCAAACAGGCAAGCATCTAGGCGATGATCTCGCCGAAGGCAAGCCTACCCTGCCTTTGATATATGCGATGCAGCATGGATCAGCAACGCAAGCTGCTGTTGTGCGCAACGCCATTGAGCAGGGTGATGTGACGAAGTTTTCTGAAGTGCTCAACATTATCCGCACCACGGGCGCACTTGAATTTACCCGCCAGCAAGCGTTGCAAGAAGCGGATTTGGCGTGCGCTGCGTTGGCTGCTTTGCCTGGTACCCAACACAAACAATGCTTGTTTGATTTGGCGCAATTCGCTGCGACTCGGCAGTATTAGAGCTGTTTAAACTGGCGTAACAGCCAAGCT
>CANFCA010000258.1 GCA_947445045.1 Gallionellaceae bacterium | reverse complement strand
TATGCTTTTTCACGTTCAATCAACATCGCATCGCCATAGCTAAAGAATGGATATTCTTTTTCTACCGCATGGCGATAAGCGGCGCGAATTAAATCCATCCCACCAAAAGCACTCACCAGCATCAGCAAAGTGGATTTGGGTAAATGAAAGTTAGTCAGCAATACATCGACTACATTAAACTGATAGCCGGGCGTAATGTAAATCTTGGTTTCGCCGTGTCCACTTTGAAGCACACCCGATACCGCCGCGCTTTCTAAAGCACGTAAGCTCGTCGTGCCTACCGCAATCACACGTCCATTATTTGCACGCGCTTGAACGATTGCATCTACCGTTAGTTGCGGGATTTCATAACGTTCGCTGTGCATGGTGTGTTCATGTATATATTCAACACGCACCGGCTGAAATGTTCCCGCGCCCACATGCAGTGTGACATAAACAATCTGCACACCCTTATCCCGCAAGCCTTGCAGCAGTGCATCATCAAAATGCAGCCCTGCTGTGGGTGCGGCTACCGCACCCGCTTCCCGTGCAAACACGGTTTGATAACGCTGCTCATCTTCGTCCTCAGCAGCGTGGGTAATATAGGGCGGCAAGGGCAATTTGCCGTAGCACTCCAATAAATCAAGTACCTTTTCATCACCCAAAAATCTCAAATGAAAAAACTCACCTTCGCGCCCCAACACCTCCACCTCTAACACGTCAGCCAACAACAAACGGCTTCCTGCTTTAGGAGATTTGCTCGCACGTACTTGCGCCAACACTTCATGGTCACTCAATACCCGCTCTACCATCACTTCTATTTGGCCGCCGCTCTGTTTGTAACCAAATAAACGCGCCTTAATAACGCGCGTGTCATTTAGCACCAACACATCATAGGTATTCACCTGTGCTAAAAAATCAGCAAAGCGCGCGTCTTCCAAAACCCCATCATGCACCTGCAACAAACGGCTTGCACCCCGCTGTGCAGGGGGATGTTGCGCAATTAGGTACTCAGGCAATTCAAAATTAAATTCTTCAGTACGCATGCAAAAACGCCACTATTTTTTCAAAGGCGCGATTGTAGCTTGATGCGACCAACTGTTTCATGGATAATGCGCGCCTTCCCAATGCCGGGGTGATGGAACTGGTAGACGTGCCGGACTCAAAATCCGGTGCCGCAAGGCGTGGGGGTTCGAGTCCCCCCCCCGGCACCAAAAATATTTGTTTGCTTGATGTCAACCAAATAAATGTAACAGCCGTTTATGCATGCGACACGTAGTGTCATAAACGTTTAATAACCTACTAAAACTTGGAGTTTATAATGAGCAAATTGTTATCTGTATTGATCGCTGGTATTTTCGCTGTTGTTTCTTTCTCAGCTGTTGCTGCTGACGCTGCTAAAGCTGCTGCTCCTGCAGCTGCTGCAGCTCCAGCTAAGGTTGAAGCTAAAGTTGAAGAAAAGAAAGAAGAAGCTAAGCCAGCTGCTAAGCACGCTAAAAAGCATGCTAAAAAGCACGCTAAAAAAGAAGCTGCTGAAGCTGCAGCTAAGTAATTAGCACTCGCTGTTAGAAAAGGCAGGGGCAACCCTGCCTTTTTTTATTTTCGCGTAAAATGTAAACCATGACTTGGAAACCCAACACTACTGTCGCAGCCGTAATTGAACGGGATGGAAAATTTTTACTGGTTGAAGAGCAAACCTCTCAAGGCATACGCTTCAATCAACCTGCGGGTCACTTAGAAGCCAATGAATCCTTGCTCGCCGCCGCCACGCGCGAAACGCTGGAAGAATCGGCTTACCATTTTACCCCCACCCATCTCATTGGCATTTATCGCTGGCATTCGCCAGATTCCAACACCACTTATCTGCGCTTTGCTTTTACGGGCAATATCACCGGACACGAAGCAAATCGTCCACTGGACACGGGCATCATCCAAGCCTTGTGGCTCACACCCGATGAAATTCGCGCCAACCAAACCCATCATCGCAGCCCTTTGATTTTACGCTGCATGGAAGACTACCTCGCGGGAAAACGTTATCCGCTGGAACTGATTACGCATTATGAATAAGCGAATTGTCGTTGGCATGTCAGGCGGCGTGGATTCTTCCGTCACCGCACTGCTACTTAAGCAACAAGGCTATGACGTGGTCGGTCTGTTCATGAAAAATTGGGAAGACGATGACGACAGCGAATACTGCTCGTCCCGCCAAGACTTAATTGATGCGGTCTCCGTAGCCGACACCATCGGCATTCCCATTGAGGCAGTGAATTTTTCCAAGGAATACAAAGAGCGCGTGTTCAGTTATTTCTTGCGCGAATATCAAGCGGGTCGCACACCCAATCCAGACATATTGTGCAACGCCGAAATTAAATTCAAAGCCTTCCTCGATCACGCCATCGCCCTAGGCGCAGATACCATAGCCACAGGGCATTACGCACAAGTGCGCGAGGTGAATGGCTTATTCCAGCTACTCAAAGCAGCAGACGACAGCAAAGATCAAAGTTATTTTTTACATCGCCTTAATCAAAAACAATTAAGTCACGCGATGTTTCCACTCGGAAAATTGCTCAAATCCGAAGTGCGCGTCATTGCCGAAAAACACGGCCTATCCAATCACGCCAAAAAAGACAGCACGGGAATTTGCTTCATCGGCGAACGCCCGTTCCGTGAATTCCTCAATCGCTATTTGCCTACGCAACCCGGAAAAATGGGCACACCCGAAGGCAAAGTGGTAGGTGAACACATCGGGCTGTCTTTCTACACCATCGGCCAACGCCAAGGCTTACACATCGGCGGCGCGAAAAATTCTTCTGGCGAACCGTGGTTTGTATGCGGCAAGGACATGGTGAACAATCGTCTCATCGTTGTACAAGGACACACCCACCCCGCCCTACTCGCCCCGCAGCTAACCGCACTGGAAAGCCACTGGATTAGCGGTACTGCACCGACACTCAACCATCCCTATGCAGCCAAAACCCGCTATCGCCAAGCCGATGCAGCGTGCTACTTAACCGAAGTTGCGGATGAGCGATGCACAATCAAATTCGACGAAGCTCAATGGGCTGTCACGCCCGGACAATCGGTCGTTGTTTACGATGGTGAGGTTTGCTTGGGTGGCGCGGTTATCAAATAACAACGAACCTGAACCAAGTTCACCTATAGCAAGCTGCTCGTGCCGTTGAAACGATAAACAGCGTAAGTGTAAATGCCCGTG
>CANFCA010000257.1 GCA_947445045.1 Gallionellaceae bacterium | reverse complement strand
TGCGGAACTCCACGTCCATTGTCATACATCAGCCCAAGGTTGAATTGTGCTGAAGCATCACCCTGCTGAGCAGCCAGTCGAAACCACTTTATTGCTTCAAGATAATCCTGTGAAACTCCTTGTCCATAGCTATACATCAACCCTAGATTGAATTGTGCTGAAGCATCACCCTGTTGAGCAGATGATTTGAAAAACTTCTCCGCTTTTGAATAATCACCTCGATTATATGCATCGACACCATCATAAAACTCACCAGCCGGCGCTTGATTGCTCATCCCTGCGAGAATTAATAACATACACATAACTCTAAGCATTACCACTCCTGATTCTTCTGATTTTCGACCTTATATGTTCAAGTATTAGCACGGCCATGAACTAGCAAAAATATCAAACACTTGATCGGGACGATAGAAAATTGTGATCTAAAAATCGGTCGAATAAGTAATTTGAACATCGTGTTCAAGTTCCGGTTTTAGCACTTTTCAAAAGTTTACAGTTACCTCAAATCGCGCCGAAAATAATTTTAAGTAAGAAATGTACCACTACTTCTTACTAAACACTTCCTTCAAAAATACCGTCGCTTGTTGCCATGAATCTTTATCCGCTGCTTCGTTGTAAGCCAGCGGTAATTTGAATTTTTTACCCAGCTCATCCGCTTCTTCATTTGTGAAAGCATGTTGCGCATCGGGATAGGTGACGATGCGATAGTTCGCTCCGGCATTGTCCATTTCTGCTTTGAACGCAGCAACTTTGTCCGCACCTATCATCGGATCGGCTTCGCCCGTAAATGAAACGATGCGCGCTTTGATTTTTCCCGGTTGTGCGGGTGTGTCTGTACCCAGCGAGCCGTGGAAGCTGGCCACACCTTTCAAATCTTCACCCATGCGCGCCATGTTCAACACTACGCCACCGCCGAAGCAATAACCTATTGCCGCAATTTCACTGGCATCCACGGTATCTTGATCGCGCAATACTTGCATGCCCGCTTCAAAACGCGCTTTCGCCATCGGCATATTTTTGCTCACTTCAGTGGCGAATTTTCCCGCGTCATCAGGGTGATGCGCTTGCTTGCCATCGCCATACATATCCACCGCCAGCGCGGTGTAACCCAGCTCCGCCAGCATGCGTGCGCGTTTGCGTGCATACTCGTTATGCCCCCACCACTCATGCACCACCAACACTGCTGGGCGCTTTCCCTTGAAACTATCGTCATACGCTACATAACCCTTGAGCGTGGTGTCACCTGCCTGATAGCTCACTTCTTTGCCGATTACCGCTGCTGGTGCTGCATTAGCCAAGCACCATAACGACATCATCAATAAGAATTTTTTCATGTTCCCTCCAAGTGTTAATTTAGCAAAGTGTCATCTCACACTAACATACAACGATTGCGTGTCAATACCACGCCGAATAACACGTTTTAATTTATCAAGGGCGACTCCCGATTCATCCGCAATGATACAACTTGCAACGTACAAATCACCTTGATTGGCTAACATTTCGATGCTTGAGCAGATGCTTTCAAATTGCAGAGCGCGGGGCTAGCTACGGTGCGCGAAGTACAGATTGCTATCACTACTTAAATCTAACCACGTCGAAAGCTTCTTCTTAAGCTCAGGGATATCTGTAGGCTTGGTCAAAATATCGTCCATACCAGCACCAAGACAATGCTCCTCTTCCTCAGCCATTACATTAGCTGTCCAAGCGATGACTGGCACACGTCTCCCCGATATTTTTTCATTTTCACGAATGTTCCTAGCCAGCTCATATCCATCCATATCCTGCATGTGACAATCAGTGATGACCATATCGAAATGGTCTTCGCGCCATAGTGACAAGGCTTTAATGCCATCCTCGGCAGCGACCACCCGCAAGCCTAGAAACTCAAGTTGCTGTTTGAGTAACAGACGGTTTACTGGATGATCGTCCACGATCAGCACAGTAATTTTCTCTCCCTGTTCCAATATTTTCACGAAATTTGATGGCGCAATTGCAGTCGTATCACTATGTGCTGCACTACTAATGGCTAGCTTCTCTACAGCTATGGGAAGATCAATCGTCATGCTAAAAGTAGAGCCTTCGCCGAGGGCACTCTCAACACTGATCTTGCCACCCATCAGATCGGCAATGCTACGACAGATCGACAATCCCAGACCAGTCCCGCCGTACATACGCGCTGTATCAGCATTGGCTTGCTCATATTGACGAAACAAGCGCGCCTGAAGCTTTTCATCGATACCCTCACCACTGTCCCGCACGCTAAAACACACTGTCTCGAATCCTTCATGGCGCGACACCAAATTCGCCATAATTATTACGGAGCCTTGTAAAGTGAATTTGATTGCGTTGCTAGTAAAGTTATTGAGTATTTGGGACAGACGCAACGAATCATAAATATGCCGCGACGCAAGATGCGTATCGACATAATGTTGTAGCTTAATGTTCTTGGCATGGGCAAGCTGCAAATAAGTATTCATCACCGTTTGCATCATCTCTGCAATAGATGTCGACTTCGGCGCAAGTTGCAACTTTCCCGCTTCAATTTTAGACCAGTCAAGTATGTCATCAACGATACGCAACAAACTCTCACCTGATTGTCCCGCCACTTGTAGTGTCTCGCGCTGATCCTTATCCAACCTTGTAAAGCTGAGTAGCTCCAGCATACCTAGCAAGCCACCCAAAGGCGTACGAATTTCATGACTCATGGTGGCAAGGAAAGAATCTTTGGCTCGGTTGGCGTATATCAATTGGGCAGTGCGTTCATGTACACGCTGTTCAAGTTCAATGTTGAGTTTTTTGAAGGCTTCTTCTGCCTGCTTGCGCTCTGTGATGTCCTGTGCTGTGCCTGTCACTTTCAATGGTGCACCATCTTTGCCATACTGTACATCACCGCGATCTTCTGCCCAAAATAACCGATCGTTTACCAATAAACGATATACCGCTATATACGGTTTCTGTTCCTTGATGGCGCTACGCATTGCCTCCTGAAATACATTCACATCTTCTGGGTGTATTACCCTGAGCAGATACACCTGAAGTGTTTCATTTTCTTTCAGTTGAACATTCAGATGCACGAAGATTTCAGGAGACCAATATAGTTTGTGTGTAGTGAAATCATATTCCCATACACCCATGTGTGCTGCATCTAGTGCCAAGTGCAAACGCTTTTCACTGTCACGCAAAGACTCTTCAGA
>CANFCA010000256.1 GCA_947445045.1 Gallionellaceae bacterium | reverse complement strand
TTAAAGATTCGTGGTCAAGAACTTCGCAATCGTTTCAACCAACTTCTCTTCATCAACGGGCTTGGTGAGATACGCATCGCAACCCGACATCGCGCCGCGAATTTTATCGAATGGCGAACCCTTGCTAGTCAGCATGACCACTGTCGATTTTTTGGCAGCGCGATTCGCTTTAATCAACTTGCACACTTGATATCCGTCAATGCCGGGCATAATCACATCGAGAAATATGCAGGTGTAATGGCGTTGCCCTGTCAAGCCTATCGCCTGTTCGCCATTCTCGGCGTAGTCCACGTTAAAGTTAAATGCGGCCAATTTGTTGCGCATAAATTCACGCACCGTTTGGTTGTCATCCACCACCAACACCCATTCTGTTGGCGCACTTACCGGCCTTAAACGTGGCGAGCCAACAGAAAATGCCCTCATCCTCGTCGCGGTGTTTTCCAACAATGGGGTGTCGTCTGGCGTATTCGCACTGACACTCGCAGACAAGCCCGCTGGCATCACCAGATTGGGTTTGATAAATGCGGCGATTTCCGGATTAACAATGGCTGATGATAGTGTGGAAGCGGCTGGTGGAGAAATCGGTGGCGGTTTTTGAGCGGGGGCAACATACCCTATCGTCGCATCAAACGCTTGGAACAATTTCATCCAACGTATCGGTCGCGCTAACAATGTCCAGTTCGTGCCTAGGCTGGTTTCGCCTATCAACACAACAGGAACGTCGCCAAAAGAATTACGCGCGCCCAGCTGTTTAACAGCAGCTTCATTATCTGAATCGACCAGGAAAATATCGGGCAAACTGCTGGTTATCGTATGACGCACATACTTGGGTGAGCGTCGTGCAGAAAGCCCGAACACGCTGCCCAGCACCGTTTGCTCGGTCTCGGTGAATCCGATTACTTCGACTGCGTAGCTTTCTTTCTGCACCAAACTCATTTGTGTACTGCCAAAAAGTCTGCGATGTTTTGCAGCAACTCATCTTCTTGATATGGCTTACCCAGATAAGTATTCACTCCCAGCTGCATCGCGTAATCACGGTGCTTATCCGCCGTCCGCGAGGTAATCATAATGATCGGCATATTCTTAGTGTTCGGACTGCGACGCAATTCTTTAGCCAAAGCAAAGCCATCCATGCGCGGCATTTCAATATCCAGCAGCATCACATCCGGTGTAAATTCTTCCAACTGCTCTAGTGCATCAACGCCATCGTTTGCGGTAACCACTTGGTAGCCTGCGCGTATCAACATGCGCGAGGTAATTTTTCGCACGGTGAGTGAATCATCAACCACCATAATCAGCGGCAAAATGTTGAGCTGCTTAACGGCTAACGCACGGCTTGCTTTGCTCCCACTGCTAATCCGCTGCGCCAATTGCGCCGGATTTAGAATCATCACCACCGCGCCATTCCCTAGCACCGTCGCCCCTGCAATGCCTGCATGGCGTGCCAATTGCGGACCGATGTTTTTCACCACCGCTTCTTGATTTCCCAGCAATTCATCCACATGCAATGCATAGCGTTGTTCGCCGCTGCGCAACAACAACAGTGGGTTGCGAAGCTGATTTTCGGGCGTGGACTCCCCGTCGCTAAGCAACTGCGACAAATAATACAGCGGATAATCTTTACCTTGCCATTCAAGTTTTTGTGCTTGATGTAAGGCCGCCATATCGGATGATTTCACTTGGCGCACTTGCTCAACCATGACTGATGGAATCGCGTAGGTATTCTCACCAGAACGCACCAGCACAATCTGAGTCACAGCCAGCGTGAGTGGCAAATAGATATGAAATTGCGTACCGAGTCCGCGCTTAGAGGTCACATCGATCCGACCACCCAAGCCAACGATTTCGCTACGCACCACATCCATGCCAACACCCCGCCCTGCAACCTCGGTAACCGACGCTGCAGTTGACAGGCCTGATGTGAAAATCAATTGTGCCAACTGATCGTCACTCACCTCCTCGCCTGCATGCACTAAGCCGCCTGCCATCGCCTTTGAACGCAATGCAACATAGTTCAAGCCCGCGCCATCATCACTAAACTCAAACACCACTTCGTTGTTTTCTTGACGCACACTGAGGCTGATTTCACCAATCGGACTCTTACCACGATCTGCACGATCTTGCACGCTTTCCAAGCCATGCACGATTGCGTTACGCAACAAATGCTCAAACGGTGCGACCATTTTTTCCAACACGCTACGATCCAACTCAACGTTCGTGCCTTGCAACTCAAGGTTGGCACGCTTGTTTAATTCTTTGCTGGTTTGACGCACGATGCGATACAAACGATCGGAAATACTGTTGAACGACACCATGCGCACACTCATCAAACGCTGCTGCATTTCACGATTCAGTCGCGCCTGACCCTGCATCACTGCTGAAGTATCATCCAGTTTTTTCAACAACATTTGCTGCACCGTCTGCACGTCATACACGCTTTCATTCATAAAGCGGGTCAACTCTTGCAATCGGGTAAAGCGATCAAACTCAAGCGGGTCAAACTGTTCCGCGTTATTTCTAGCCAACGAAACGCGAGCCTGCATCTGACCTTCAGCGTGAATCTCTACTTCACGCAATTGTTGACGCAAGCGTGACACGCTGTTGGTGAGCTCTAACAAGCCATCTTTGAAGCCACGCAATTCCGTCTCAATACGTGATCGTGCCACGCTAATTTCACCGGCATCATTAACCAGTCTATCAATCACGTCGGAGCGTACTCGCAGCAAATTGCCCGCAGCTGCGCGCTCGGCACTTTGATCCAGCACACGTCTTTCATTTTTAAAATCAGGACTGGCTTTTGCAGCAGACGGCAGACTCGCTTCAACAGGCGCAACCGCTACATCTTTGCTGACCAACACTGCGGGTTTGCCGGTCTTCAACTCTTCCAACAGCGCGTTGATATTGTCGAAATCCGTTTCTAGCTCATCCCAGAATCCCGCCTCATTGCCCTTAGTAGCGGCTAGCGAAACACGATCTTCCATGCCGTGCGCAATCTCGCCAATACGCATCGCACCCACCATGCGTGAGCTGCCTTTGATGGTATGGATTTGTCGCTTGAACAATTGCGCCAATTGCTGATTATCAGGTTGTTCACGCCAATTGCGCAGCCCTTCACTTATCAGCGGGCACAACTCATCTGCTTCTTCAATAAACACTGGCAACAACTGCGTATCAATCTCATCCGCCACTTGTGGCTTCTCGTCATCTGT
>CANFCA010000255.1 GCA_947445045.1 Gallionellaceae bacterium | reverse complement strand
GCCCCGCGCCTCTACTACCTGTGGATGACCGTGGATGTGGGTAATGCGGAAGTGGAAAGCAACGAGACCAACAACATCTTGGCGGGGAATGCCATCACCATCATTCGGGATGTCGATCTTGTGCCCACTGTCGTGAGTACAGTTGCTTCAGCTAATAGAGGTAACAGCATCAGCATTGCGAGTACCGTAGCTAACAATGGCACCACGGTCACAGCAGCCTACTCTGAAGCTCAATACCACCTCTCCACCAGTGCCACCAGCAACACTAAGACCTTGTTGCTGGGCAGTAGCTATATCTCTGGCTTGGCAGCCGGTACGAGCAGAGTGGTCACGACAACAGCCACGATTCCTGCGAACTTAGCCCCGCGCCTCTACTACCTGTGGATGACCGTGGATGTGGGTAATGCGGAAGTGGAAAGCAACGAGACCAACAACATCTTGGCGGGGAATGCCATCACCATCATTCGGGATGTCGATCTTGTCGCTACCGCAGTCAGCACGGCCGCCACCGCGAATATCGGCACTAACCTCAGCATTGCCAGTACCGTGACCAACAGCGGTACCATGGCTACGGCAGCAAACTCCTCTGTGCAATACCACCTCTCCACCAGTGCCACCAGCAACACTAAGACCTTGCTGCTGGGCAGTAGCTACATCTCTGGCTTGGCAGCCGGTACGAGCAGAGTGGCCACGACAACAGCAACGATTCCTGCGAACTTAGCCCCGCGCCTCTACTACCTGTGGATGACCGTGGATGTGGGTAATGCGGAAGTGGAAAGCAACGAGACCAACAACGTGTTGGTGGGGAATGCAATTGCCGTTCAATAGTCGCGTAACATTTACGAAATGGCGGCGATTATGCGAATGCAGTCGATAGAACTGCTCGGCAACAAGTTTCGTTCAATAGTAGAAGCGGATGCTATCCAGTTTAAAAATCAGTATCCTGAATTTCAAGCGAATCCATTTTGCGAAAAGCGGAGCGCATTAACTGCGTTGCATCAAGACGGAACGCTGGAGCAAGAGTATCAACGCTTTGTTGATGAGCTGGTATTTGGTGAACCCATGCTTTTTGAGGATGCCAAGCAATTGTTGGAGCAGATTCACAACGGGTAGGGCGCTCACTTTGGACGCACTGTGTGGACAAATTTAAGCCTAAAAAATGCTGACAGAATGCTGATATAACTATGTCAATTACCGACAATTTCGTGTCAGCAATCAAAAATCAGTCAACAAAAAAGCCGATATAAATCATCGGCCTAATTGTTTTTAAATGGTGGTGGGGTGCAACCCCGTATCAATTCGATTCTCTGCAACGCGCACTAGCTACTAAAGGCGGGTGCGGAAATCTGCAAGAACCCCTTCTCTGTGCAGCATCTTATCAGGAATTTCCCCGGTTGTTTTGTCATCGGTAGAGTTGATGCGGACTCAAGTTCAATTACGCATTCGGGAATTGAACCGGAGTCCTGTGGATTCTCAATTAAGCAATGTGCAGCCCATGCAGACGGGGTACTTTCGATGTACGTCCGTTCCTAATCTCTGTGGCAATAACAGCTATTCCATCCGCCACAAAATCCATGACGTCGTCGTACACTCGACGATAGTCACGGCCCGTCATTTTTGCAATTTGGTAAATGGATTCGTGACCGCTCGATTTTGCCAACACTCGTAATGTCCCGAGCTTCTTGGGATGAAACCGTGCCGCAGAAGCAGAAACCGGGAATGAAACATCTCCTGCCACATAAAATCCCCAAGCTGCATCCAAAATGGCTTTCTTGCTTTCATTAAGCTCATCGGCATTCCGCAACAATGGCCATGCCTTGATGAACTGACGCTTGCCGACCAGGTTAATCAAATCTGCGGCTCGCATGTAATTGATGCTTTGCCGCATGACATTGGTATTGCCGGATTTGAATGCCGGCAACCATTGGGCATAGTCCAACTTACCCTGATCCCAGAAGGCCATGCGCTTGGCACGCTCCCACGCTTCAATTTGGCTTTCAGCGATTTTCATCATCAACTCCATTTAATTTTTGAATCGTCATTGCTTCATTCACCAGCAAGGGTTTGATGTCTCCAATCAAGGTCAGCCCAAGGTAGGGAGACAGTAGTTCAAGCCCTTCAAACTCGTCCATCAGATCAAACCAGGGCATGCTCAGAATATTTGCGCAGAAGGCATCCTGCGGATAATTGGCGCCATGCTGATTCGACTCAGCTAGAAAACTATGTATGGGTTGCACCTGACTGCTGAGCACATAGGCATCGAACAAGTCCCTCGCAGTTTGGCGAGCCCCTTTCGTCCCCTTGCCATAACCGCTACCAGATATGGTGCGCAGTTTCCTGTGATACAAACCGCCGACCTCTTCGGTAATCACATTGCCGAATTGTTTTTTCGGCCACATGCCCTCGTACACATCCTCAACAAACGAAATCTTGACTGTGGACTCATCGACGCTTGCGTAGCCATGCAATTGGTTTGCGAACACGCCGCCAGACTTGAACTGCACGTCACTCAGGTTGATTCCAATACGGCCCAGTGCTATCGATAGTTTTTCTGGGGAGAGAGTGCCTCCCACAAAAAAATCGAGATCATAAGACACTCGGTGGTGCAGGTAATACCTCGCCAATGCGGTTCCTCCCGCCAAAATGCAATTTGGGATGCCCAGTTGGTCAAGGTTTGAAAACACCTTATCTAAAGTGGCATCCTGCGCTTTGTATAGTAAATGTGTCATATATGACAGTTTCTAAAATATTCCTATGCTTGTCAAGTTTTTCTCCGCCAACACAATTGAAGCTTTTTGTGTGCCAGTCACGAGTTGCCTTGTTTGCAGAACTGAGCGTTAATGGATCTCAATTCTGCATGGGCGAACAATTTTAGGCTCGTACCGTCTGGACGTTTGCACAAAATCACAGATCACAACTAAACCGATATCTTAGAAAATTTATGAAACTCTACATCCTGAGTGATTTGCACCTTGAATTCTCAACGTTCGAGCCTTTTGAAACCGATGCCGATGTGGTTGTATTGGCGGGTTGTGTACACAAATAAAGAAATACGCAAACGCAGTGGCTGGTGATGAACGTTTTCGTGATGTTCCCACTCGATGGACTTTTGTTGCAATTTCAAATGATATGGATGCCTTTGCAAAAAGTGAAGCTAATCAACGAAATCGACCAAAGGGAATGGTTTCCGATAACGCTGAGCAAAACATTACAGTTTG
>CANFCA010000254.1 GCA_947445045.1 Gallionellaceae bacterium | reverse complement strand
TCTCAAGTGCAATTTGAAGTGAGGGGGATTAATAATTGATAACGTGCAGGTTGTTGAACGAGCGTCCGCTTTTCGTCGGATAATATAGCTACGCGAAGTGGTAGTGTGTGCATAGAACTTCAGTATTTGGTTAGAATTTTCATTTCACGCAGCCTTGACGATACATATCATTTTGATATAATCACCGCATGCACATCATCTCCATCAAAATGCTTCGTGGGTTCTGGCAGAAACATCCCGAAGCGGAGAAGGTGTTGCGAGAGTGGCACTCAGTCATGGAGCATGTTGAATTTAGAGATTTCAACCATGTTCGAGAATTTTTTAATTCCGCCGACTACGTTCCGCCTTACACAATTTTTGATATTGGCGGGAATAACTATCGATTGGTGGTCATTGTTAGGTATCGGTTCAAGAAGGTATTTGTGCATCAAGTAATGACACATCGTGAATACGATAACTGGAACAAACTTTATCGGAAAGGCAAAGGCTAATTATGCGTACAGCACCTACACAATTTGACATTCGTGCAATTCAAACTTCTTGGCAGGCTTTTGATGCGATGGCGCATCTCCGCCCCATTCATAATGCAAAGAGTTACGACCGTATGGTTGCGTTGATGAATTCCCTATTGGATGCAACCGGAGATGACGAAGACCATCCGTTGTCAGGATTACTTGATTTAGTTAGCGACATGGTCTCGAAATATGAGCAACAAAACCATGCTATTGAGCCAGCCGAACCTAAAGAAGCCTTGCGTTTTTTAATAGAGGCTCGCGGCTTAAAACAAGAAGATTTATCGGCTGTTGTACCACAGAGCAACTTGTCGGCAATCCTAGCTGGAAAACGAAAAATTAGTGCAACCTTAGCTGGTAAACTAGGCAAGTTCTTCGGTATTAGTCCAGCTGTATTTGTGCCTGCTTAAAAAATGTTCTCGTTTCTGTTAGTGCAATTGGTAACCCAATTCCAACTTTGCAGTATCACTTCGTGCAGCAGACGTTGGCACTATTGATTTCGTATATGCCGATTTGGCCTATTGTGTTTGCAAGGACTTCCTTAGAAAGTCCTTGCAAACACAATAGGCCAAAAGCAGTCGCTGGGGGGATTTAAACAAATCTCTGGACGCGCTCATTTCAGATGGCATGCTTCAAATTGCCAATACAACAGAAGAATCAGCCGACTACGGTTATTGAGAATAGTTCATGTATTCGCCAAGTACTCGTCCTATTCCGGCTGTTACGGTCATGGCTAGTGCGCCGCCGAAGGTGACTCGCAATGCTGCGCGGCCGAGCTTCGCGCCGCCGAGGTGACCGCCCAACGCACCGAGCACAGCGAGACTCACCAGCGAGAAGACAGCTATCATGGGGATGCGTAAATTTTCTGGTGCAATGAGCAGCGCAATGATCGGAACCAGGGCGAAGGCAGCAAAGCTAACCGCCGAAATCCACGCCGCTTGCAACGGACGAGATAGGGATGCCTGTTCTAAACCCAACTCATCACGCATGTGTGCGCCGAGCTGATTATGCGCGCTGAGTTGCTTCGCTATTTGCATCGCAAGTTTTTCCTCCAAACCTCGTTTTATGTAGATTATCGCCAGCTCTTGCAATTCTGCTTGCGGATCAATCGCTAGTTCATTTTTTTTCAGCCCAATGTCAGCCTGTTCTGCGTCGCGCTGAGAGCTGACTGAAACATATTCACCCACGGCCATGGACATTGCTCCGGCAACCATCCCTGCAACACCGGCGACCAAAATGGCCACTTTAGGTGAGGAAGAAGCAGCGACACCGATCATGAGACTCGCGGTAGAAACGATGGCATCGTCTGATTCCAAGCACGGCGGCGCGCAGCCAGCTCCCCCGCCCGCTTCTATGGACCTCAACTTGGTCGATTCTAATAGGTAGTCTCTTCTTCATGCCAAGATGCGATAAAGTTGCTCAGGTGCATCAGCAGATTTGGATGGAATTCTCAGCCGTGGATGACGATTTCTTCTAGCAACGACTTGACGCCGTTCCAACCAATCTCAACACCAATGCACAACATTATGAATGCCGATAGCCTCACAACCACCTGCATGCCAGTATTTCCGATCATCTTACTGATCCGATGAGTGTAGCGATACGTTAACAGTATGGACATCGAAATAATGAAGGCACCAATGATGGCAGCGATCAGTTGAATCAACGCACTTTGGATAGAGTGCGCGTGATTGGCGCCCACAGTGATTGCAACCGCAATGGCTCCACCATCAATTGTCATTGGCAAAGTCAGAGGTGTGATTGCCCGTCCCAGGGCGATGAGTTTCGCTTGAGCTGGATCTAGAGTCGCATCGACAGCTTTGGGATTATCGGCTAGAAGATTCCAGCCGAACCCGTATACCACGGCTCCCCCAGCTAGCTGCACCACAGGAATTGAAATGCTGAATATAACTAGGACAAAAGAGCCAAGCAACAACGATCCCAGCAGAAAGAAAAAAGAATAGAACGCAATTCGCCTTGCCAGTAAAGCGCGGGTTGCCTCATCGCAACCGGGAGTCATTCTTAAGAAGATCGGGGCGTCGCCCAATGTGTTAACAACTGGCAGCACTGCTGCAACGATTAATAGGATCGCACTGGTAAGTTGGGTTAAGTTTGACCATATCATCGTGTATCCTTGTTATTCGACACTGTTCATATAGGTTAATTTTGCGGCATACGCACGGGTCTGTCTGTGCGCTAGCCCACGCAGACCTAGCTAACAAGGATATTTCGACTTCTCCATCTTTTTCAGATAAGTTATGAATAGCCGTTCCGAGAAAGCCGAAGGGCCGGAATGGTTAGTAAGAGTTCTTCAAGCTCACAAATTTCAGTCAGATTGAACGTCTGTTTTGTTGCAGCTAATATGCGTTAACGAATCGTAACAAAGTGCCGGCTTCACCACTCCGCCAAGTGCCGCTTCTAGGGAGGTCAATTTTGTAGACTTGCCCAAATTTCTCACTATCCAAACGTGCCATCGTCGGCACTCGTATTTCTTGGATGGTGGATTTGAGATTGGAGCGGATGAGCATCGATTCGTGACGCTATGGCAAACTTATTCACAAAAACAGGCTGTGCTGTTAGAGGTAATCCATCAGCCTAGCAAGAGTGATTGCCCAACGTTTTAGGCAACACAATCATCTGGCAAGCCGCTAGCAACTTGCCTATTTTTACCAAGCTTATTAGACTGCTCAACATGACAACGATGAACATT
>CANFCA010000253.1 GCA_947445045.1 Gallionellaceae bacterium | reverse complement strand
GTCACCCCAATTGAAGTGGAAATGCTGGGCATTCCCAATCAACGCCTATTACGCTCTATTTCCAAATACGCGATTGCCGACATCACCATTGATTTCAATGATGGCACCGATATTTATTGGGCGCGACAACAAGTCGCAGAGCGACTAAACAACGTCTTGAGAGATTTGCCTAGCGATGTCGCAGGTGGGCTTGCGCCGATTACCACGCCACTGGGCGAGATGTTTATGTTCACAGTTGAAGGTGAAGGCATTTCTCTAGAACAACGCCGCACCCTATTAGATTGGACAATACGCCCCGCATTGCGCACCTTGCCTGGTGTGGCGGATGTAAATTCCTTGGGTGGTCACGCACGGAGCTTTGAAATTGTGCCGGATCACACAGCACTAGCGGCACGAGGCATCTCATACGCGATGTTACAAAACGCAGTGCGCGCCAATAATCGTAACGATGGTGCCGGGCGCATTAGTGACGGCGATGAGGCTTTATTGGTACGCGCCGAAGGTAGCGTAAAAAGTCTGCAAGACTTGCGCGACATAGTCATTACCAGCTCTGGTGGTAATCCAATTCGGATCGGTGATGTTGCGGAAGTTCGCATCGGAAGCCTGACACGTTACGGCGCGGTAAGCAAAGATGGCAAGGGCGAGGCTGTGGAAGGATTGGTTCTCGGCTTACGCGGAGCGAATGCGCAAAAAGTCGTGAATGGGGTGCGCGCAAAACTGGAAGAACTTGCGCCAACCTTACCCGCAGGCGTGACAACCAAAGTTTTTTATGATCGCGGCAGTTTGGTTGAACGTGCCGTCGCAACTGTCTCCGAAGCCTTAATGGAAGCCATATTATTGGTGGTGGTGTTACTGGTAATGTTCTTGGGTAATCTGCGTGCCGCTCTGGTAGTGGCACTCACCTTACCCCTAGCCGTTCTCATTACGTTTATTTTGATGCAAAAGTTTGGCATGTCCGCCAACTTGATGAGCTTGGGCGGGCTGGCAATTGCCATCGGCATGTTGGTAGATGGTGCGGTAGTTGTAGTTGAAAACATCATCAATCATCTTGCCAACAAACGTGAACACATCCCGCACTTACATGTCATCTATCGTGCCGCAAAGGAAGTAATCACGCCAGTTGCAGCGGGGGTAGCGATCATCATTATTGTATTTTTACCGCTAATGACGCTGCAAGGATTGGAAGGGAAATTATTCATCCCCGTTGCGCTGACGATTGTTTTCGCCTTGGCAGGATCGTTGCTGCTGTCGCTTACCATCGTGCCGATGCTAGCTTCATTTCTGCTCAAAGAAGCCAGCCACGAAGAACCTTGGCTGGTCCGTAAAGCAATGGGAGTCTATGTGCCGCTGCTACAGCGCGCCTTGAAAAAGGAGCGCATCGTCATCATCGCAGCGGTCACCCTTTTGGTGCTTACAGGCGGCATTTACACCCTCATAGGCAAAGCCTTTATGCCAGAAATGGACGAGGGCGATCTGATTATGCAAGTATCCAAACTGCCCTCTATCAGCCTCGCACAAACGTCTGAAATGGATCAACGTATTCAAAGAGCCATTCTGAAAGCAGTGCCCGAAATCAAGGGCATGGTATCGCGCGCTGGCTCAGACGAGTTGGGCTTAGATCCGATGGGCTTAAACGAAACCGATAATTTCTTAGTACTGAAACCACAAGCTGAATGGCGCAATAAAGATAAAACCGCCATCGTTGATAGTGTGCGTAAAGTCATGGAAGATTTTCCTAGTATCGAATACAGCTTCACGCAACCCATCGCAATGCGTGTGTCAGAAATGTTGACTGGCGCACGCGGAGATGTGGCGATTAAAATTTTTGGCACTGACTTAAACACACTCAACGATGCCGCCGAAAAAATGGTTAAAACTTTGCAAAGCATCAAAGGCAGCGAAGATGTGTTTACCGTAAAAAACAGTGGCGTGCAGTACTACCGTGTAGCGATAGACAAACTTACCGCTGGCCGTTTGGGACTGACAGTAGATGATATTAGCGGCTCGTTACGCAGCCAGATCGAGGGGCAGCAGCTTGGCATGGTCATTGAAGACGGCCGCCGTACACCGCTATTGGTGCGTGGTGATTCTGAGATACAACAATCGCCGGCACTGTTCGCCGCCCTCACTTTGCCCCTGCCCAACGGGCAAAATGTTCCGCTTTCAGTAGTAGCAAAATTGGAACGTGTGGATGGTCCGGTAAAAGTAGATCGTGAAAATGGTCAACGCATGGTGGTCGTGCAGAGCAATGTGCGGGGGCGCGACTTGGTGGGTTTTGTAGAAGAAGCAAAAGTCGCTGTTGCCACGCAAATCAAATTACCTGACAACTACCGCATCACATGGGGTGGACAATTTGAAAACCAGCAGCGCGCTGCAGCACGTTTGGCGGTCGTTGTCCCGATCGCGCTCGGTATGATTTTCATGTTGCTGTTCGCCACTTTTGGTTCAGTACGTCAAGCGGCCTTAGTGTTAACCAACATCCCGTTCGCTTTAATAGGGGGTGTAATCGCTTTATGGGTGAGCGGGCAATACATGTCTGTTCCTGCTTCGGTAGGCTTTATTGCACTGCTAGGTATCGCCGTGCTCAATGGCGTAGTGATGGTTTCATACTTTAACCAACTACACGAGCAAGGCTTGGATATCGGACAAGTCGTGCTTGAAGGTGCAAAGCGCAGGCTGCGCCCTGTGCTAATGACCGCAAGCATCACTGCGTTTGGTTTGCTGCCTCTATTGTTTGCAACTGGACCAGGCTCAGAAATTCAAAAACCACTCGCTGTCGTCGTGATTGGTGGACTGATTAGCTCAACCTTGTTGACGCTGATTATGTTGCCAATTTTGTATCGTCGCTTTGGACTAGAATCAGTTAGAAAGCCAATATGAAAGAAATGAACTGTTATTTGACATTGGTGTGTCATCGCTCCCTAGAAGAACGCTTGTTAGACCATTTGATAGAGCATCCAGAGTGGGTATATGGCTTTTCTGTCAGCCACATGGAAGGCGGCAGCCAGAAAGAAATATTACATTCCATGATTGAACAAGTACGCGGTCGCTCACAACGCATCAAAATTCAAACGGTGATGAATTTGGACGACGCGCACGCATTGATAAAACATCTAAAAAGCAACGAGGCCAATCCGGAAATCGCTTATTGGATAATGCCCGTTATAGAATTTGGAAAATTAGCATGAGGAATATGCAACTATTTAGACATACGATTTTACTGCT
>CANFCA010000252.1 GCA_947445045.1 Gallionellaceae bacterium | reverse complement strand
TTTAAGGGCAGTTGCTTGAGCTGTTCTGGCAATTGCCTCGCTTCGGCACGTTGCAACTGCGGATACCACACTGCATACACGCCATTGGCGAAACGCTTCAAGCCCTCATTGAGCGCGCTCACCACCCGTTGATAATCCTGCTTGTCTTCGTAAGGCGGATCAATCAACACTAACGCACGGCGCGGTGGCGGTGGCAATAAAGCTTTGAGCGCGCCAAAGCCATCTGCAGTTTGCATCAGCACTTGCGAACCATTACCAGCAAAATTCTCATGCAGAAGCTCGCTGTCGGTGGGGTGCAACTCAAACAAACGCATCTTGTCTTGCTCTCGCAGCAACTCCTGAGCGACCAACGGCGAACCCGGATACAGCTTCATTTCACCATCAGGATTGATGCGCTTCACCAACGCAACATAATCCGCTAAGGGTGCAGGCAAATCATCACGACCCCACAAGCGCGCAATGCCACTTTCATATTCGGCATTTTGAGTGGCATAGCCGCTATCAAGTGCATAGCAACCCGCGCCAGCATGGGTGTCGATGTACCAGAATGCTTTATCTTTCTGCAACAGGTAGCGCAGCAACTGCACCTCAATGAAGTGTTTCAGCACATCGGCATGATTACCTGCGTGGAAGGCGTGGCGGTAACTCAGCATGAATTTAACAAGTAGAAATTAGTCAGGGCGCGATTGTGCCACGCGGCATCATGCACAACAAAGTCGTTATTGCGTGAATTCGACTTGTTTTTGTGTGCATAGCTGGCACAATCAACTTGTTTTGCATCAACTCATAACGCACGCTTTACTCGTCACTCATGGAAATCTACGCAAAAATTTTTAGCAGCGATGTTTTATGGATGAGCAATTATCTGTTTGGATTTATTTTGCTGTATGCCGCGCGGACTGCGCCGTGGCGCAACCTATGGCACAACCAACCGCAGTTCAGTGCGTTGATAGGCTTGGCATTGTGGTTAAGCGCGCTATGGCTGTTTCCGGTCGGGGTGCGCGAAGGATTGAAGTTACATCCCATAGGGGCAACGTTATGCTTCCTGATGTTTGGTTGGCAAATCGCCGCACTGATTTTAAGCGTCATCTTGCTCGTTTCGTTGCAACATAACGGAACAAATTTAATCGCAATTGGCAACATCGGTCTGCTGATGATTATTCTGCCTATCCTAGTCAGCAAGCTGGTATTAAGGATTTTTTACCGATATGGCAAACCCAATTATTTCGCCTTTGTATTATGGAACGGTTACTTTTGCGGCGCACTCTCCATGCTGGTTGTCGCACTGGTAAATGGCTGGATCATCATGACGTACGGCAGCTATAGTCGCTTCACGATGGAAAATGTGTATTTTAATTACATACCGATTATCTGCATCGCTGAATTCGCTTTAACCGGTGCGTTTATTTCAGGGTTTGCTGCTTTTTTACCCGATACAGTTGCGCACTTTAACCCTGACGTTTACTACGCGAAAAAGCCGCCGGATTAAACGCTGTAGGTGCAGGCTCGCTTCTACAACTCAAAACAACAATCTGAAGTTACGGTTTCACACGATACAAACGCTTCGCTAAAGTAAGTCCCTTAACGGTGTCGAAGCGATCACCCATCGCGACATCTAATTTTTGTAAGCGCGCATCGGGGTGTGGATGAGTTTTGAATAGCAACGTCACGTTGCTGTCATCGGCGGCGTAATGACCAATTTGCTGCAACACGCTGGGCAAGCCAAACGCATCGTAACCCGCACGAGCAGTCAGGACGACTGCAACTCTATCCGCCTCGAACTCTGCATTTTGATCGAGAGACCGAGCTGTTATTTCCGCGCCGCTGCCAATCAATTTCTGCACCTTGTCGTTGTTGCTGACTTGCTTGGCGAGTGCTTGACTCCCTATATCCAGCAGACGGCTCTTTTGCAAGATTTTAAGATGGTGCTTGCGGATGACGTGACCGACCTCATGTGCCAACACGCCTGCCAATTCAGCCTCATTCTGTAATAGTGCATACAGTCCACGCGTTACGAACACATAGCCGCCCGGCGCGGCAAAAGCATTCACATCACTCGATTCAATCACGCCAAAATGCCACGGTAAATCCGGACGCTCGCTTTGATTCGCCACCCAACGTCCCACTCGATTCACATATTGCTGCAAGCCCGCGTCATTCACTAAGGGCGCAGCACCCAAGAGGTTTCCTGCAATCTGGCGACCAATGGCAATCTCATCCGCTTGTGAAGTTTCGCCTAACGCTTCCGCAACACCTCTTACTTTTTCGGGCAATTGCTCTTTGAGTTTGTCACGCAATTGCTGTCCAAAATCTAACGCGGATGAAGTAGTAAAAGCACCACACATCAACAATACGAATAGGCTATGGAATAATATTTTCATTTCGCGCCCTCCTGTAAATAATCCATCGTTCGCGCTTTGAGTTTGCCTTGCGCGGCAAACTGTTGTGCTTGCGCCGAACTCACGCTGTAAGATTCAGCGAGCGTGAGCTGTTCGGCATTAAATTGTGCTGTCTTTAACTCTTCTTCGCTTAGTCCGCGTATGCCGGTTGTAGCCACTACTTTACCTGTGCCAGCCCGTCCAGAAGCCAATGCCAATAAGCCTCCCGCGTTATCAGTCGCCTTGCCAGAACCTGCTTTGCGTATGCTCAACATACGCACCCACCCACTACCCTTGGAACTTTTTACATTCAACCAACCGCCGTCTTTGCTGAGAATTTCGACCTTGTCACCGCTTGACAACGACCCTACTGTTTTCGCATCACGAAATGGTTCAACTTTGATGTCATCTGCTTTTAGCGCGCTGCCGCTTTCTGTGGAAGCGGCTACCACTTTGGCTTTAGCGGCGATTGCAGGTGCGGCGAACAACCCCAGCAACAATAATCCGATTCCTATATTTTTCATTTTGCTTTTCCTTCTTGTTTCGATTTTTGCCATTCCACTATAGTTTCCGCAAAGAATACTCGCCAACTTTCTTTGGCATGATCGCCACCAGCAATAACGCCATGATGCACATACCAGCTCGCCACATTTTCCGTGTTCTTCAAATACTTGCCCAGCAACACTGGCAAGGCTGCGATGACGACTTCCACATCTTGTGTAAAACGAAGATTAGCGGTGCTGTCCTGCGCAGGTGCGACCCACGACACCGCATAAGTTTTTTCAAATAAGTCCCACAAACCTTTTTGGTCGCCGCTGACCACTTCGACACTTTTTACTTCTTTGCTACACG
>CANFCA010000251.1 GCA_947445045.1 Gallionellaceae bacterium | reverse complement strand
ATCCGGCGATGCCAAGAAGGGCCAAGAAGATTTAGCCAACGCGATTATGAGTCCAGAATTTCAGGAGGTGTTTAATTTGAATAAAGGCTCGATTCCTGCACGCTTGGATGTGAAGATGGACAAGTTTGACGACTGTGCAAAAAAATCCAATGCTGATTTTGTTGCGACATCGAAGAAGGGTACACTCGTGCCTAGTATCGCGCACCAGATGGCTGTTCCTGCGGCCACCACAGGCGCGATTCAAGACGTTGTAACGCAATTCTTTAACTCGGATATGTCGTCTAAAACAGCGGTAGAAAAATTGGCATCTGCTGCAAAAACTAAATAATCAAGCAGTAAACGTGTGCAGCGAATCGCACACGGCATTCATCTAAAAATGCACTGAGCCACACAACGTTGTGTGGCTCAGATGCCAAAAATAAAGTGGAGAGATGATGAACGCTACGCCCTCACCTACTGTTGGTTCGTTTTCAACTAATTCATCGCGCCCAAGCTTGCTTGATCGCGTGGAACACTTTCTACCCAAGCTGGTACTCGCTCCAACGTTTGTTGGTGCGCTGATTTTCATTTACGGTTTTATCCTTTGGACAGGCTATCTGTCCTTCACGCCGTCGCGCATGTTGCCCAATTATGAGTTCGCGGGGTGGGTGCAATACCAAGCACTTTTCGACAACGAACGCTGGTGGGTTGCGCTAAAAAATTTAGCATTATTTGGCGGATTATTTATTTTTGGATGTCTGGCGATTGGTCTCACATTGGCCATCTTGCTCGACCAAAAAATTCGCGGCGAAGGCTTTATCCGCTCGGTATACCTTTACCCAATGGCACTTTCATTTGTCGTCACTGGCACGGCATGGAAATGGATACTCAATCCTGGTTTGGGCATAGAAAAATTGGTACGCGATTTTGGTTTTCCTGATTTCACTTTTGATTGGCTGACCAACTCGGATATGTCAATCTACACTGTAGTGATTGCTGGAGTTTGGCAATCATCAGGTTTCATCATGGCGATGTTCCTCGCGGGGTTACGCGGTGTGGATGATTCCATTATCAAAGCAGCGCAAGTGGATGGCGCATCACTACCGACCATCTACTGGCGCATCATCATTCCCAGCTTGCGGCCGGTATTTTTTTCCTCGGTGATGATTTTGTCGCACATTGCCATCAAGAGTTTCGATCTAGTTATGGCGCTCACGGGAGGCGGGCCTGGCTTTTCCAGTGACACACCCGCCACGTTTATGTACACCTTCTCTTTCACGCGAAATCAAATCGGCATGGGCGCGGCAAGCGCGATGATGATGTTGATGATAGTCGCCGCTGTGGTGGTGCCATTTATGTATTCCGAACTCAGGAGCTCTCGCCGTGGCTAACTTATCCACCGCACAAACACAGGGTTCTTCGCGCTTCGGGAGAGTGGTAATTTACATACTGTTAGGTTTGGTTTGCCTGTATTACCTGATGCCGTTGTTCGTCATGGTATCCACTTCACTCAAAACGCTGGATGACATCCGCACAGGAAATTTAATCTCTCTACCCAGCCAAGTAACTTTCGAGCCTTGGCAAGAGGCATGGTCTAGTGCGTGCATTGGTGTGCGCTGCGAAGGCATGAGTGTGTATTTTTGGAACTCGTTTCGCTTCGTCATTCCTGCGGTGTTAATCACAACCATTGTCGGCGCATTCAACGGCTACGTGCTGACCATGTGGCGTTTCAAAGGCAGTGATATTTTCTTCACTGCATTGATGATCGGTTGCTTCATACCGTTTCAAGTCGTGTTGCTGCCAATGGCACGCACACTCGGCGCGTTAGGGATTTCCAACTCTATCGTCGGACTGATTTTCGTACACGTCATTTATGGCTTGGCATTCACTACGTTATTCTTTCGCAACTATTACATCTCGATTCCAGACGAATTGGTCAAAGCTGCCAAGATAGATGGCGCGGGATTTTTGCGCATTTTCTGGCGCATCATTTTGCCCCTGTCCACGCCAATAATCGTGGTGTCTATCATCTGGCAATTCACCCAAATCTGGAATGATTTTTTATTCGGCGTAGTGTTCTCTTCAGGCGACAGACAACCCGTCACTGTCGCGCTGAATAATTTGGTCAACACCTCCACAGGAGTGATTGGCTATAACGTGGACATGGCGGCCGCCATCATCGCCGCGTTACCAACGCTCTTTGTTTACATCGTGGCAGGAAAATATTTTGTGCGGGGGTTAACCGCTGGTGCAGTCAAAGGCTAAAAGGAAAAATCATGGGTGCATTATCTATACGCAATGTAAGAAAAGCTTACGGCACGACTGAGATTCTAAAAGGGATCAATATCGAAATCGAAGAAGGTGAATTTTTGATTTTGGTTGGGCCGTCTGGTTGCGGAAAATCCACGCTGCTGTCGATGATTGCCGGGCTAGACAGCATTACATCAGGCGAGGTGCATATCGGCGGTAGGATGGTTAACAACCTCAGTCCGAAAGACCGAGACATCGCCATGGTGTTTCAGTCTTATGCGCTTTATCCGAACATGACGGTCAGACAAAACATTTCTTTCGGTTTGGAAATCCGCAAAGTCCCCAAAGCCGAGCAAGAAAAAATCGTCGCACAAGTCGCTCAAATTTTACAGATGGAACAACTGCTGGATCGCAAGCCCTCGCAACTTTCCGGTGGTCAACGCCAGCGTGTGGCGATGGGGCGTGCCATCGCACGCAATCCAACTTTGTTTTTATTCGATGAGCCTTTGTCCAATCTCGATGCCAAATTACGTGTGGAAATGCGCACCGAGATTAAGCTGTTGCATAAGCGCGTCGGAAAAACCATTGTTTACGTGACTCACGACCAAATCGAAGCGATGACTTTAGGCGATAAAATTGCCGTGATGAAAGCGGGTGAAGTCATGCAGTTTGGCACGCCACAACAAATCTACGACAACCCCGCCAACCTGTTTGTCGCTGGATTCATGGGCTCACCCTCGATGAACTTCATTCCTTGTCAGGTTGTGACGATGGGCAATTCAATTGGATTGAAAATTGAAACAGGTGGTCAGCAGCACATCTTCCCAACCAATAGTGCAGAGACTGCGTTGAGAAATTATTTGGGCAAAGAAGTAACCCTCGGCATACGCCCGGAAAAGATCACGCACAAGGTCGAGTTTCTCGCTGGCGCACCCAACTTTTATGTTGCCGAATCACAAATTGAAATCGCTGAACCCACTGGTGCTGATACCTTGCTGATGGT
>CANFCA010000250.1 GCA_947445045.1 Gallionellaceae bacterium | reverse complement strand
TTCAACCAATCTGCCAGCAGCTTGGACAACACAGTGGTCATCAACATCTCTGCCGACCTGCCATTTGCGATGGCGCGTTTTTGTGCCAGCGAAGGCTTGGACAATGTGGTGAATTTATCCGTGATGCGTGGTCGTGACTTCATGCGCAACTACGGTGTGAAGATTGCCGATGGCGTATTGGCTGGATTAACAGCGCGTGCCGTCATCGTGTTGGATAGCAACAACGTGGTGCGCTACACCGAGCTTGTACCGACAATTGAACAAGAGCCGAATTACGATGCGGCGTTAGCAGCGTTGCAAAACAGCTAAGTTATAACAGTTGTCATTACAAGTGACATGAGTATGCAAACTTGGTTAGATGTCGAACAAAGATTCAGATCGATTGCGTCATTGCTTGCACACTCACGGCTGGATGCGCAATGGGGTTCGGCTGGCGAACACTAGCGCATTGCTGGCATGTCCGACCAACTAGCAATTCAACAATTTGAAGTATTGGCGAGTTTTGCTGGGCAGTCACTAGAACGAGTATTAAAACCAGAAATCGAGGCTGAAATATTATTGCTCAATATTTCTGATGCACGTATTCGTTGGTATAACCTACTAAAACAATCAAGCCCAACTTTTGGAAATTTAAGTTATGGTGAACAGTTCGATGAAATTGGCTCATCGGGAGGCTTCATATTTACAGGGTCTATGCATAAATTTGCCGATGCGTTGGCAAATTTATGTCTTTCGCTTCATTCCTCTCATACTCTTCGAGAAACACCGCAATCAAAATGGAAATGGTTTCATGACAATTATTGCAAAAGCCTAATTATCGGCGGCGTATTTGCGCTTATTGGTGCTGCTTTCAAACTGATCTTTTAGTCGGATGGCTAACCCATCATTCAAATTGCTTTTGCTTCAATATTTGCAAAGTAACTGTCACCAGCGCATAGCCCGCCACAAACGGATCGAGTAAATAATCCCAAAGATTATTCGATTCATACCAACCTATAGACCAAGCAAGCATGGCGCAAGTGATGCACAGCGTGACCCAATAAATTTTCCAATACCACGCTGCCAGTGCAATCAATAACACGATAATGACAAATGGCGCGTTGCCGTAACCCAAGCGATACGGGTCATACGCGCCGATACCCAACGCTATCGGATACAAAGCCAGTGCAGCAAGTGCAATGAATCCAAACAAAGCCAAGCGATTTTTATTATCCAGTGTGGCGCAACTTAACCTCGGCTTTGCCAGCACGCTGCACAACAGCAACAGCGTGGTGATACTGACATCACCGATGCCGCCGCGCAGATAAGCGGCGAGCGATATGCCGGTGATGGGCAATAGGGCATAGACAAAAATCGCACCGAGCAACATCGCCAAACGCGGCTTTGCGAGCCGCTTAACGCTGGGCAAGAGCAGGGCGGATGAGGCGATGATGCTCGCCGAGCCTATCAATCCAGTGAGGTCCGTGAAGTTCATCATGGTTCGACTATTGATTTGGCACTGCTTATTCGCGAATCCGTTCGCATTGAGCTTGTCGAAATGTGGATGGATTCTTGTGCTTCGACATAACCAGCGACTTGCCCGCTTGCGGGCTTAGTCGAATGGCTAGTGGTTTCATCAGGCTCAGCACGAACGGAAGGTTTATCGGCTGCCACTTTGGCTTTGTCTATCTGTTCATCCAACCAAGCGCGGCTGAATTGCACGTGCTTAATGAAGCTGCGATTCCAGGTGTAAACCAGATGAAAATCGCCGCTGTGCGTTTGTATCAAATACGGGTAAGAAAATTCAAAGTCGCATTGTTGATCTACGCATTTGTTGCGTTGTGCGGATTGTGCGTAACCATTCGTATCCGCGATGGTTGCTTCGGTTTGCTTCGCCAGTTGTTGGTTAGTTTGCGCAAAGCTATCGAGTGAAACGAAACCATTTTTTTGCTGATCTTCAAGTTGATAAATGCTTTGCCACGTTACGCCTCTATCGGCTGAAACTAATAAAGACAAGACATTGCGACCTGTCTCAAGATTGTTCAACGCAACCAAAATTTTCCCATCGGGTAGTGATACGCCCGCAATTGCGGCATCGGGATTCGCTAGTGTTGTTTTGCTCGGCGCGCTCCAGTGTTGCCCCGCATCATCGGTTTGGATAGCGATGACGCGCTTCGGTGACGTGCTGACATGGCGCATCAACACTGTAGCTTGTTTGTCGTTTTGCACTAAGACTATCGGTTGAATGCCGAGCTTGCCTGAACTCAATCGCTGCTTGTCGTGCACTTCACCGCTTTGCGAGAGGTGCAGCAATTCGCCAAATTTGCCAAGAAATTCATGGTAAATCGGCAAGCTTATCGTGCCATCGCTGTAGGCAAATGGCGTGCCTTTAATCAAGGTGCTGATGTTGATAAACGGTGACGTAATCAGGCGGCGCGGCGTGCTCCACGTTGCACCTTCATCGTGAGAGTTCATTGCGGTGATGGAACTACCCGCCCAACCACCCAGTGAAACCGTCACGTAATACAGCCACAATGACCCGTCCGCAGCCCGCGCAGATACTGGGTTGCCGAGCTTCTTCACATAGCGCGATAAAGCTTGTTGCGTCTGCTCCCGATTGATAACACTTTGCTCCGCGCTCCATTGCTTGCCGTCAAATATAGCAGTGCGTATCTCGACATCCTGCGCCCCTTCGCTACTGCCGGCAAACCAAAATGCACGGATGCGACCATCGTTCAACTCGATTAACGAGGCCGCATGAGTAGCGATATTTTGTTGCGTTGAGACAAAATGCGTCTGCATGTTTGCTGGGCAATTCGACTGCGCAACAACAGGCAATTGAAACAAAGCTGGGGCGGGGCGGTTAGATATTTTATAGCCCGCCGCACCTACCGCGACAATAATTAAAGCAAGTAGCGAATGCCGTAAGGTCAACATTAGCGGCACATCTGAGCGAACGTTTGATGGGGGATATTTTTATTTGTCGCCGTTGATTCAACCAACAATTCTATGACGAATAGATGCTCAAAAAAATTGCCTTTTAAGAACATATCTTTTAACTCATCCTCTGATTGTCGTCCGCGTATATCCAAACGCTGACCAATCACTTTGCATTCAAGGCAACGACCATGCTTGGTGTTTGATTGCAACGATTCCTGAACCGCAAACAAATCGTATCGGCTTGCTAAATCCGCCGCCGCAAGGTTTTGATCTTCACTATAACCGTAAATTTCGGCACCCGGCAATATAAAGCGATGCCCTTCGTCATGCGC
>CANFCA010000249.1 GCA_947445045.1 Gallionellaceae bacterium | reverse complement strand
CGCAACTTTTTTTAGGAGTGTATAACCAATGGCAATTACAGCCGCGCAAAAAGCGCAAATCGTTACGGACTTTCAACGTGTCAAGAACGACACGGGTTCCCCAGAAGTGCAAGTTGCTTTGATTACGGCACGAATCACTTATTTGACTGAACACTTTAAAGATAATGTTAAAGATCATCATTCCCGTCGCGGTTTGTTGCGCTTGGTCAGTCGCCGTCGTAAGTTGCTTGACTACCTTAAAAGCAAAAATGTTGAAGGCTATCGTGCCCTGATTCAACGTTTAGAAATTCGTAAGTAGAGCTAAGTATTGAGCGGGTCGCTTCGGCGACCCGTTTTTGTTTTGTCATTATGCATAGCGCGATGGCGCGCCGTGTCCTGCAAAGAGAGGTCTATCTTGAGTCATTTTAAAAAAACAATCGCGTTTGGAAATCATCAGTTAACTATTGAGACTGGCGAAATCGCTCGTCAAGCGAGTGGTGCGGTGATGATTAGCTTGGACGACACCACAGTCTTGGTTACCGTTGTAGGTAGGAAAGATGCGAAGCCTGAACAAGATTTCTTCCCTTTGACGGTTGATTACCAAGAACGCACTTATGCTGCCGGCAAGATTCCGGGTGGATTCTTTAAGCGAGAAGGTCGTCCTAGTGAAAAAGAAATTCTCACTAGCCGTTTGATTGATCGTCCATTGCGTCCCTTATTCCCGGAAAGTTTTTATAACGAAGTGCAGATCGTTGCGACGGTAATGTCTTCGGATAGCGAAATTGATTCGGATATTATTTCTGTGATTGGCGCATCTGCCGCATTGTCTTTGTCTGGCATTCCATTTGATGGTCCGATAGGCGCGGCGCGCGTGGGTTATGCAAATGGTCAGTATCTGTTGAACCCGACTGCAACTGAACTTAAAACTTCGCAAATGGATTTGGTCGTTGCTGGTACTGACCGTGCAGTGTTGATGGTCGAGTCAGAAGCACAACAACTATCTGAAGAAATTATGTTGGGCGCTGTGATGTTTGGCCACGAGCAATTCCAAGTGGTGATTCAAGCAATCAACGAAATGGTGGAAGCCGTTGGCGCGCCAGCGTGGGATTGGGTTGCACCGGCCAAGAATGAAGTTTTGATTGCCAAGATTGCTGCATTAGCTGAAGCATCATTGCAACAAGCGTATGCCATTCGCTCCAAGCAGGCACGCACAGTTGCGATTGCAGAGATTTACGCAAAAGTTATTGCCGAAGTATCTGCGGACGCAGAGATGAATCACATTTATGAAATATTTAGCGCGTTGGAAGCGAAGATTGTACGTGGCCAAATTTTGAATGGCAGCCCACGTATTGATGGTCGCGATACGCGCACCGTGCGCCCAATCACTATCCGCAACGGTGTGTTGCCACGCACTCATGGTTCTTCGTTGTTTACCCGTGGCGAAACTCAAGCTATCGTTGTCGCAACCTTGGGCAGTATGCGCGATTCACAAAAAATTGACGCACTGCAAGGCGAGTTTACGGATCGCTTTATGCTGCATTACAACTTCCCTCCGTACTCAACGGGCGAAACAGGTCGCGTAGGTACGCCTAAACGCCGGGAAATCGGTCATGGTCGTTTGGCAAAACGTGCGTTGGTTGCGGTGCTACCTAGCGAAGAAGAATTTGGCTATGCAATGCGTGTGGTATCAGAAATCACCGAATCAAACGGCTCAAGCTCAATGGCCTCAGTGTGCGGTGGTTGCTTGTCATTGATGGATGCAGGTGTGCCTCTCAAAGCGCACGTAGCGGGTATCGCAATGGGTTTGATTAAAGAGGGCAACCGTTTTTCAGTGCTGACCGACATTCTTGGCGATGAAGATCACTTGGGTGATATGGATTTCAAAGTGGCCGGTAGCGAAACAGGCGTGACCGCGTTACAAATGGACATTAAGATTAACGGCATTACCCGCGAAATCATGCAAGCTGCATTAGCGCAAGCGCGTGAAGGTCGCATGCATATTCTTGGCCTGATGAAACAAGCTATGCCACAAGGTAGAACTGAGGTTTCTGAGTTCGCGCCGCGCATGATTAAGATGAAAATCAATCCAGATAAAATCCGTGACGTTATTGGTAAGGGCGGAGCGGTGATTCGTGCGATCACTGAAGAAACAGGAACGACAATTGACATTGATGAAACTGGGATTATTACCATCTCTTGTATCAGCAGTGAAGCAGGCGACATCGCTAAAAAACGTATCGAAAACATCGTTACCGATGTAGAAGTCGGCAAAGTTTATGAGGGTCCTGTGGTCAAGTTGCTCGACTTCGGCGCGCTGGTAAATGTTTTGCCTGGCAAAGATGGCTTGCTACACATTTCCCAGATTGCTCATGAGCGTGTTAATAGCGTCTCAGAGCACCTAAAAGAAGGTCAAATCGTTCGTGTAAAGGTGTTAGAGATGGACGAAAAGGGCCGTATGAAACTTAGCATGAAGGCATTGTTGGCAGCACCCGTAGCGGCAACTGCTGTTGAATAACACATAAAATGTAGCGAAGTAACACGTAAAAAAGCCCCGTCAGTGATGACGGGGCTTTGTTATTTTTTATTGTCGATGCGATGGATTGCAATAATTACATAAATTACTTGGCCACTTGTCGTTCGCGAATTTCTTCCAAAGTTTTGCAATCGATGCAAAGTGTAGCTGTAGGCCTCGCTTCAAGGCGATTCAGGCCAATCTCTACACCGCACTTATCGCAGTAACCATATTCGCCCGCGTCAATCTTGGCAAGCATTTCGTTAATCTTTTTAATCAGCTTGCGCTCGCGGTCGCGGTTGCGTAATTCCAAGCCCATATCTGACTCTTGTGTCGCACGGTCATTGGGGTCGGCAAAGACGGTTGCTTCATCCTGCATGGTGTGAACAGTTCGATCAATATCCTTGCCTAAGCCATCTTTGATTTCATTCATTATTTGGCGAAAATGATCAAGCTGGTTTGGTCCCATATATGCCTCTCCCTTTTTAGCTTTGTAAGGGGTGGTGACCTTGTTTTTTTGTGCGGGCATTGTGTTTCTCCAACGAGATAAAAATAAAAGTTCGCTTTAATACCAGAAAGCGGGTTGATAGGCAACTTAATTAAGGTTTTTCATGACTTCTCCACATTCCCCACAGAGCCTCCTCAAAGTGTTTAGCGAAGCGAGGCGCATCAAATAAGGGAGACGTGCTGACTTGTTTTCGCAGCCCGGCACGCAGCGCTGCCAGCTTGGGTAAATCACCGGCAAAGTGAACCGCCTTCGTCACATACT
>CANFCA010000248.1 GCA_947445045.1 Gallionellaceae bacterium | reverse complement strand
TTTAAACAAGTCAGCATCAGCATAGCCCCATGAAAATCCTCCGTCATTGGCTTCCATCGTTTGATAACCAGCGCCAAAATTACCTCGGTACAAAATATGATCGATGCCTTGCCGTTCAAGGAACACATCACCACCGTCAAAGCTGGCTTCAAACCCTACGAAATAATTGCTGCGATAGCCATTATTTTTGATTAGGCTGATGAGCGTGTCGTGTGCGGGCATTCGAATTCCCTCACTCATGAAGCCACCTTCGCCAAAGGGCAATGATCCGAAGAAGCTGGGCAAAAACCCAAACGTCCGTCCCGTTGTGGCAAGAAAATTTGGGAAATACAGGCTTGAGCTCGTTAGCGATTCCAAAAATGGGGTAAATCCACCATAGCGTCCTTCAGGCATGAACGATTCACCTAACCCCTCGACTGTGACTACCACGATGTTCGGGGGTGAGCTGGCTTGATTGAAAAATGGCCCAAGTACATCCAATTGGTTAGCGGGTTTCATCAACGGATATTCTTGGTCGGGTGTAGCGCTCTTGGCGGTTTCAATCTTTACTTGCGTTTCTTGCGCGTATTTGTAGCTGCTATTTAAGAACGCATTAAGCTTATTGCTACTCAGCACTTGATTGGTTGCACCTGCAGTCGAAATTGGCAGCAGCCAATACAGTGAGCAAGCAAGCGTGATGCTACCCAAATAGGCCAAGATGGTGTTGCGTGAAGGATGAAGTTTTTTGAGTGCCCACCAAATGGTCAGCACAGTACATGCGAGAATGACTAATTTAATAGCCTCCCAGACACCTATGCCAGAAGAAGTGCGTATCGTTTCGTTAATATCATGCCAACTATAACCAAATAAATCCGCGCCTAAAGGGACTCTGGCTTGAATGAAATAAAGGCTGAGTAGCGTGCTGGTTAAGATGATGAATGCAGCGAGTATCTCAATAACAGCTGCGGAAAATCGAACGCCGACTAGCCAAAATGAAATTAAAAATATTACTGCCAGCGCAGTTACGATTACGCCAGCCAACAACATATCGTTGCTTAGTGCAAGCAACAACCAATCCATTGCATTTGTTGGCCAGCTATTCTGTGCGACATATTCAAACGATTCGAATATTCTCACCAGCAACATCGCTGGGATTAACCAAGCTGTTGCATGAAAGAACGCTTTTAGAGGGCATGTTGGTTCAGTATGCATACCCGTTAGCCGAATAAAATGAGCAACCAAACTGCAGTCACATTGAGTAGGCTTAACAACACTGCTGCACTGCCAATATCCTTAGCGCGTTTGGCGAGTGGGTGCTGCTCCAATGAAGTGTGATCAACAGTGGCTTCTATCGCCGAGTTGAGTAATTCGACTATCAGTACCAATAGCACGCTGGCAACCATTAACGCTTTGCTGATGGCACTTACATCAATAAATAATGCGGTTGGAATGAGGATGATTGCTAGTATCAACTCTTGACGAAAAGCCTCCTCATGATGAGTTGCAGAACACAGGCCGGTCATCGAGTAGCTAAATGCGTTCTTGATACGCGTCAATCCTGTCTTGCCTTTATGTGGATTTTCCATTTTCAAAATGCTGAAAAGTTTTTAATGTTTTAAGCCTGAGCTTGGGTGAGTACGACAGTATAATCTGATGCTGGATTTAAGACCCACTGAACATTCAAGCAAACACAGCCTACTCAGCAAGTGAATTCAAACAAAAATTTCTACTGGCGCATTGCCGGATTCTATTTTTTCTATTACGCCTTCGTGGGGATGTTCGCCCCGTACTGGAGCTTGTATCTCCAGTCCATTCATTTCAGCGCCATAGAAATATCCATTCTGATGTCGATGCAGCCAGTGATGCGCATGATCGCACCCAACCTGTGGGGCTGGCTGGCAGACCATACTGGCAAACGATTGCTGGTGGTGCAGATTGCCGCGACGGCTAGTGCTGTGTGCTATCTAGGTGTGTTTTTCTTCACCGGCTTTTGGAGCATGTTGCTAGTGCTTGCGCTGATGGCATTCTTTTGGAGTGCCTCGATGCCGTTAGTCGAAGCCACGACGCTTTCCTATCTGGGAAAAAATACCGCGCACTACGGACGTATCCGTTCGTGGGGTTCAATCGGTTTTATCGTCTCGGTGGTGGGGTTGGGTTACGCTTTCGATTACATCGCCATTGCGTGGCTGCTGTGGGCTGGTTTGGTTTGCGAGATTGGCATTCTAATTTTTTCGCGACAAATCCCCAAGACCGAAGTGCTCGCGCATCACACCGATAGTCAGTCGATTAAGCAAATTGTTTTACAGCCGCGCGTCATCGCGTTATTCAGCGCCTGTTTTTTTATGTCAGTCGCGCACGGCCCTTACTACACTTTCTATTCCATCTATCTCGTTGAACACGGCTATACCAAAAGTGCCGTGGGGGGGCTATGGGCGCTAGGTGTGATTTGCGAAATAGGCGTGTTTTTCTTGATGCCGTGGTTGGTGCGCCATTTTGGACTCACACGCATTTTGTTAGTGAGCTTTACCTGCGCAGTGCTGCGTTTCATGCTGATTGGTTGGTATGTGGACTACATCGTGTTGCTATTGCTTGCGCAGGTGTTACACGCGGCCACCTTTGGTGCATATCACGCTGCCTCTGTGGGATTAGTGCATGAATTTTTTCAAGGCCGACATCAATCCAAAGGACAAGCACTGTTCGGCAGTTTGACTTATGGCGCGGGCGGCATGTTGGGCGGGTTGGCGAGCGGTCCGATTTGGCAACATTACGGCTCAACCGTGGTGTATTCATTTAGTGCAGGTATGGCGTTGCTGGGTTTGCTATTGATCACATGGAAGTACAGCATGGTGCGCATTGTTGCATGACGCAACAGTGTTAATGCAGATGTGTTGTGGCATAATTATGCGCTCTAAAATTATGTATCTCGCCAGTAAAATAATATGACCGCGCAAACTCTTTACGACAAACTTTGGCATGCTCACGTGGTGCGGCAAGAAGCCGATGGCACAGCGTTGATTTATATCGACCGTCATCTGGTGCATGAAGTAACCAGCCCCCAAGCCTTTGAGGGGCTGAAGTTGGCGGGGCGTAAGCTATGGCGCACTGCTTCGATCTTGGCTGTCGCCGATCATAACGTGCCGACTACTGGGCGCGCACAAGGAATCGCTGATCCGATTTCGCGTTTGCAAGTAGAAACGCTGGATAGCAATTGCGCTGAATTTGGCGTGAACGAATTCAAGATGTCGGATGTGCGTCAGGGTATTGTGCATGTGATCGGTCCTGAGCAGGGTGCGAC
>CANFCA010000247.1 GCA_947445045.1 Gallionellaceae bacterium | reverse complement strand
TCAAAACCATTTGGAATATCAATATGCCCAATCTGCTGTTGAAGCGATATAAGAATGAGCGGATAATCCGCGCCTATTCCGTAGAGGCATGAAATGACTGACTACTTGCTGTTACTGGTTTGGGCGGTGTTTGTAAATAACGTGGTGATGGTGCAAATCTTGGGTTTGTGCCCGTTCATGGGTGTCTCCAAAAAATTAGAATCCTCCATCGGCATGGGCGCGGCAACCGCATTTGTGTTGACCTTGGCGTGCGGCGCGAGTTATTTGATAGACAAATATCTGCTCGGCCCCGAATTATCTTACTTGCAGACGCTTTCGTTTATCGTGGTGATTGCCGGCATTGTGCAACTTACCGAGATGTTGCTCAAGAAAATGTTTCCCCCTCTGTACCAAGCGCTAGGCATATATCTGCCACTCATCACCACCAATTGTGCGGTGCTGGGTATTCCATTATTGAATGTCACGAGAAATCATAACTTCGCTCAGTCCTTATTATTTGGCTTTGGTGGCGCGGTGGGTTTCAGCATGGTGTTGATTTTATTTGCGGGCATACGTGAACGCATGGAGGGTTCAGACATTCCTGGAATTTTCAAAGGATCATCCATTGCGATGGTCACTGCTGGCTTGATGAGCCTATCGTTTATGGGCTTTTCCGGACTCATCAAATTATGAGTTTTTCTCTTTATTTTCTCCGCCTGAATACAAATTAACATGTTGAATGCTTTACTAGTCATGGCAGCACTTGCCATCGTACTCGGTGCGATATTGGGGTTTGCTGCGATTAAATTCCATGTGGAAGGCAATCCTTTGGTCGAGCAGATCAATGCAATTTTGCCGCAAACCCAATGCGGACAGTGCAGCTTCCCCGGCTGCAAGCCTTATGCAACAGCCATTGCAGCGGGCGAGGCCGACATCAATCGCTGCCCACCCGGTGGCGATGAAGGCATCCATAAACTGGCGGATTTTTTGGGCGTGGAATACAAACCGTTTGGTGGTGAAACTAACGCGCCTAAACCCAAGGGCTTTGCGTTCATCGATGAAAACACTTGCATCGGTTGTACCTTGTGCATCCAGGCTTGCCCAGTAGATGCGATTGCAGGTGCGGCCAAACAGATGCACACCATCATCACCGCAGAATGCACGGGCTGCGAACTGTGCTTGGCACCTTGCCCAGTCGATTGCATCAGCATGGTGACCATCGAAGAAAAAACCACCAACTGGAAGTGGAAATATCCGCTGGATGTGATGAAAGCTACCGCATGAGAACGCTGTATCAATTCCACGGCGGCATTCACCCGCCCACGCATAAATCGCAATCCACTACCGTGCCCATTGGACAGTTAGCCATGCCCGACAAGCTGGTGATCCCGTTTCATCAGCACGCCGGAAATCGCGCCAAACCTATCGTGCAAGTTGGTGATCGCGTGCTTAAAGGACAACTCATCGGCATGCCGCAAGATGGGCTGTCGAGCGCGATCCACGCTTCCACCTCAGGCACCATTAGCGCAATTGATATGGAAGTGGTGGCGCATCCTTCTGGCTTGGCAGATCTGTGCGCAACGTTAATTCCTGATAGCAAAGACGAATGGATTATTCGCACGCCGATTGCATACCAACACAGCTCGCCGGCAGATTTACGCAACGCTTTGCGTATGGCAGGCGTGGTTGGCTTGGGTGGCGCGGCATTCCCCAGCGACTTAAAACTCAACACCAAACATAAAGTCACTACGCTGATTTTGAACGGCGCGGAATGCGAACCTTACATCACCTGCGATGACATGCTGATGCGTGAACGCGCTTCAGAAGTCATCGGCGGTGCGGAAATCATGCGCCAAATCTTAGGTGCTGAAGAGATATTGATAGGCATAGAAGACAACAAACCTGAGGCGATAAAAGCGTTGCAACTGATTGCAGCCAACGCGCACAACATCGAAGTGGTCGCCATTCCAACGCTCTATCCTAGCGGCAGTGCCAAGCAACTCATCAAAGTGCTGACGAATTTGGAAGTGCCGTCAGGTAAATTGCCGACTGATATTGGCGTGCAATGTTTTAACGTTGCCACTGCCGCCAGCGCATATCGCGCCATTCAATTCGGCGAACCATTGGTATCGCGCATCGTCACCATCACCGGTGAAGTGGATCGCGCACAAAATGTTGAAGTGTTGATTGGTACGCCAGTCAGCGTGCTACTCAAACACGCAGCCGTGTTGCCGCAATCACAACAAACCATCATGGGCGGACCGATGATGGGAATACGCTTGCCCAATAACGAGGTATCCGTGGTGAAAGCCACTAACTGCGTCATCGCGGCTTCGGATAAGCTATTCCCCAATCCTCCCCCTATCATGCCGTGCATACGCTGCACGCGCTGTGTGGAAGTTTGCCCGGCTGATTTGCAACCGCAAGACTTGTATTGGTTCGCAAAATCCAAAAATCTGGAAAAGGCGGAAAAATTCAGTTTGTTCGACTGCATCGAATGCGGCGCATGCAGCTATGTGTGCCCGAGCAACATTCCTTTGGTGCAGTTTTATCGTTTCGCCAAAAGTGAGTTGCGCGCAACGGCACGCGACAAACAAAATTCAGAAATTGCACGCGAGCGGCATGAGTTTCATGAACTGCGACTCGAACGTGAAAAGCAAGAAAAAGCCGACAAATTGGCGGCGAGAGAAAAAGCTGCCGCAGCGGCAAAAATGGCAGCCTCTGCCGCACCTAGCGTTCCTGCGGATACAGAACTCTCCCCTGAACAAATCGCAAAGCTAGCCGAGATGGAAGCTCGCCGACTGAGTGCATCAGCAACCAGCAGCGTTACACCGAAAGAATAAATCCCCATGCTTTTTGCACCCTACATTACCAAGCCTACCAGCGTGTCGCAAATCATGCGTCAGGTGTTGTTCGCGCTCATTCCGGGGATTGCACTGTACGTGTGGTATTTCGGCCCAGCGATTTTAGTCTCGCTCACCTTGGCGAGCATCACCGCACTGGCTACCGAAGCGGCGATGTTAAAATTGCGCAATCGCCCGATTGCATCAGCTTTGCAAGACAGCAGCGCATTGCTGACCGCTTGGTTGTTGGCACTGGCGATTCCGCCGCTCGCACCGTGGTGGCTGATTGTCGTCGGTACAGCCTTTGCCATTGCCGTTGCCAAACAACTCTATGGCGGACTGGGTAACAACCCGTTCAATCCGGCGATGATCGGTTATGCCGTGCTGATTATTTCTTTCCCCTTGCCGATGACGCAATGGCTCAGTCCGCAAAGCCTCGCGCAAAATAGCCTGAGCTTCAG
>CANFCA010000246.1 GCA_947445045.1 Gallionellaceae bacterium | reverse complement strand
TGGTTCAGGAAAAATGCAAATGCCCGTGCCAATGATGAACATCATCAACGGTGGTGCACATGCCAACAACAACATCGACATGCAAGAATTCATGATTATTCCTGTTGGTGCGCCAACGTTTCGCGAAGCCGTTCGCTACGGTGCGGAAGTGTTCCATGCACTGAAAAGTTTGATCGACAAAAAAGGGATGCCAACGACAGTGGGCGACGAAGGCGGCTTCGCACCTAATTTGCCAACCAACGAAGCCGCATTGCAGCTGATTGTTGAAGGTATTGAAGCTGCCGGTTATGTGCCAGGTAAAGATGTGGCGATTGGTATTGATTGTGCGGCTTCTGAGTTTTACAAAGATGGTTTGTATCATCTCGATGCGGAAGGTCTGAAACTTACTTCGGCACAATTTGTAGATTACCTCGCTAACTGGGTGAACAAGTATCCAGTCGTGACGATTGAAGACGGCATGAGCGAACACGATTGGGGTGGTTGGAAATTGCTGACGGATCGTCTCGGCAAAACTATTCAGATCGTTGGCGATGACGTATTTGTCACCAACACAAAAATTTTCCGCGAAGGCATCCGCCAAGGATTGGCGAATTCCATCCTGATTAAAATTAACCAAATCGGCACACTGACCGAAACCTTTGCCGCCATTGAAATGGCGAAGCGCGCAGGCTACACCGCCGTGATTTCGCATCGTTCAGGTGAGACTGAAGATTCTACGATTGCCGACATTGCAGTGGCTACTAACGCGTTACAAATCAAAACGGGTTCGATGTCCCGTTCGGATCGTATGGCGAAATACAACCAGCTATTGCGTATCGAAGAAGATCTAGGCGAAACCGCTTCCTACCCCGGTCGTGAAGCGTATTATCAACTGAGCTAATTCACCTCACCATTGCATCGATACGTTACTGCATCGATGCAATGGCATTCAAATCATGCGAGGCATAACAATAATTTTGGTGATTATCTTATTGCTCTTGCAGTACCCGCTGTGGCTGGGCAAAGGTAGTTGGTTGACTGTGTGGGATTTAAACCGCCAGCTCGAAAAACAACAAGCCGAGAATCAGCAAACCAAAACACGCAACGCCTTATTAGATGCCGAAGTTCGCGACCTCAAGCAAGGCACAGAAGCGATCGAAGAACGCGCACGTAGCGAGCTTGGCATGATTAAGCAAGGCGAAGCATTCTTTCAGATATTGGAAAAGCCACCCACAAATCAAACTAGCAAGCAGGGTGTATCATCTTCAGCTTCTGCCGTTCCTGACTTATCACATTGAAATTGTTGCAGCGGTAGTGTCGAAATCAACGTGAACTAATGTAGTGACAGCGCAAGCACCGATTGTGTAATCGTACTAAAGGGGATTAGCATGAAATTATTCAGCAATTTTCAAATACTGGTATGGGGATTGTTGCTGGCCAACCTTGCTGTTGCCGAGCCGCAGCATGAAACGTTACGCGATTGTGTCGATTGCCCAGAAATGATAGTCATACCAGCGGGTAGTTTTGAGATGGGGCTTAACAGCGGCATCTTCAAGAATGAAAAACCCGCTCACACCGTTACTATCGGTCAAGCGTTTGCGATGGGAAAAACGGAAGTAACTCAAGCGCAATGGAAAACTGTCATGGGTAGCAATCCCAGTTACTTTGCTGCCTGTGGCGATAACTGTCCAGTGGAAATGGTGAGTTGGGATGAGGTGCAGGATTTTATAGTTAAGTTGAACCAAAAGACCGGCAAACACTATCGCTTACCGAGTGAGGCTGAATGGGAATACGCCTGCCGTGCGGGAGATAAACATCAATATTGTGGCGGAGATAATATGAATGAGGTTGCTTGGTATGGTGGTACCTTTCGCAATCCAACTCATCCGGTAGCGAGCAAACAAGCCAATGCTTTTGGCTTGTTTGATATGACCGGTAACGTATGCGAATGGGTAGAGGACAGTTATCACGACAACTACAATGGTGCGCCTGTGGATGGTAGCGCTTGGCAGGGGGATGGCGAGCAGCGTGTGCTGCGTGGTGGCTCATGGAACTATACCCCGCTCCTGATTCGTTCGAGCATACGCTTTGGAGATAAGCCTAAATATCATTTCAACAACAACGGTTTTCGTGTTGTTAGGGTGCTGCCATAGGTTGTCAGCTTGAGTTTTGATTCGAGAGATTCTATGAAAACAATTCACTACACTCTATTGTTCGTTGCAGCTTTGTTGTTAACCACGGGCGCATACGCGACTGACACAAAATTTTTTATTGACTGTGCGAATTGCCCCGAAATGGTGACTATCCCTGAGGGGAGTTTCGAGATGGGTTCAAACGCTGGAAACGCCAGTGAAATGCCCGTCCATAGAGTGACCATCGCTCGCGCATTTGCAATGGGGAAAACCGAAGTGACCCAAGGACAGTGGAAAGCCTTGATGGGTAATAACCCAAGTGGATTTGGCGACTGTGGTGACAACTGCCCGGTGGAAAATGTCAGCTGGGATGATGCTCAAAAATTTATTCAGAAGCTCAATGCCAAGACCGGCAAACAATATCGGCTGCCGAGTGAAGCAGAATGGGAATATGCCGCAAGGGCAGGTAGCACCACTGCTTTCCCGTGGGGAGAGCAGGCCAGCCATGAGTATGCCAATTTCGGTAAAGACGAATGTTGCAAAGGGCTCGCCCTAGGACGTGATCAATGGGTTAACACTGCGCCCGTAGGTAGCTTCCCAGCGAATGCCTTTGGCTTGTATGACATGATAGGCAACGTATGGGAGTGGACAGAGGATAGCTATCACGATGACTACACTGGCGCACCTATTGATGGCAGTGCATGGCGTGATGACAGTGCAAATCGTGTGCTTCGCGGAGGCTCCTGGTATTTCAAGCCGCAACGCACGTCATATCGCGGCAGGAACTTACCCACTTACCGTTACCACAACTTCGGATTTCGTCTAGCCAGAACGCTACCGTAAATTCGCCCTATCCTTTACTCATACTCAGAATATTTACGTGAATCACCACGAACTTTATCCGCAGGATATTTGGCTCGATTAAGCATCATCTTTTCGACGACCGCTGCGGTAAGGTCGACATCCAGTTTGTCGGCAAGGCGAATTAAATAGACTAATACATCAGCCATTTCATGGCGAATCTGTTCAAACTTCGTATCGTTGAGTTCATCTTTATTGCCTGTCTGCAGCCATTGGAAGTGTTCGAGCAACTCGGCAGCTTCGACACAAAGCGCTGAGGATAGATTTTTTGGTGTATGAAATTGATCCCAATCGCGCTCATCAACAAAGCGTCTAATCTCATCACGGAGTTTTACGAAATCAT
>CANFCA010000245.1 GCA_947445045.1 Gallionellaceae bacterium | reverse complement strand
GTCGCTGCAAAAGATTCCCTATTCATGCACTGCCTACCAGCGCATCGCGGCGAGGAAGTTTCTGCCGGCGTGATGGATGGTCCACAAAGCGTAGTGTGGGACGAAGCGGAAAATCGTTTGCATGTACAGAAAGCTCTTATGGAATATCTATTGCTGGGTAAAGTGGGCACCAACTAGATTTTGAGACTCACATGAAAGCGACATTGATACCGGGCATCCGCTACGAACACACGTTCTTGGTTCCAACCTCCAAGACCGTTCCCGCACTGTATCCCGAATCGCCCGAATTTCTCGCCATGCCAGAGGTCTTCGCTACCGGCTTCATGGTTGGGTTGCTGGAATGGACTTGTATCATGGCGCTAAAGCCGCATTTGGATTGGCCACAAGAGCAATCGGTGGGTACGCATATCAATGTCAGCCATGAAGCTGCCACGCCACCCGGATTAGAAGTAACAGCGACGGTTGAACTGCTAAGGGTTGAAGGCAGAAAGCTGACGTTTTCAGTGTCGGCACACGACAGCGTGGACTTAATTGCAAAAGGTACACACGAGCGCTTTGTCATCAACAAAGAAAAATTTACCAACAAAGTACGCGACAAGCATGATGAATTTAAACGTGACTCAGGAACGGATAAGGTGAACTAATGCGCATTGCCCCTCGTTATGCACCGCAACTCTTCGCATTACTCATGTCTTTCATCATGGCATTCATCATGACTGCGTTTGTCACATGGGTGAATACTGGCTTCAACGACGGCTACTTCGGACGTTGGGCGAAATCATTCATCATGGCTTGGCCAGTTGCAATGGTCTGCGTTCTGCTATTTGCCGGACGAATCCGTTTACTCGTTAGCAAACTCGCCGCGCAATAATTTTAATTAGAATTTAGTAAATAGGAAATCAATATGTCTGACATCAAAAAAGTAGTTCTCGCTTACTCCGGCGGCCTCGACACTTCAGTCATTTTGAAATGGCTGCAAGACACCTACAAATGTGAAGTGGTGACTTTTACTGCCGATGTCGGTCAAGGCGAAGAGCTGGAACCTGCACGCGCTAAGGCGTTGAAGATGGGTATACAAGCCGACAACATTTTCATCGACGATCTGCGCGAAGAATTTGTGCGCGATTTCGTGTTCCCGATGTTCCGCGCCAACACCGTTTATGAAGGCGAATATTTGCTTGGCACATCCATCGCTCGTCCACTGATTGCCAAGCGATTGATCGAGATTGCCACCATGACTAACTCGCAAGCGATCTCGCATGGTGCAACGGGTAAAGGCAACGATCAAGTGCGTTTTGAGTTGGGTGCTTACGCGCTCAATCCAAATATCAAGGTCATCGCGCCGTGGCGCGAATGGGATTTGCTGTCGCGCGAAAAACTCATGGCTTATGCCGAGCAACATGGCATTCCCGTTGAAATGAAACACAAGAAAGGTGGCTCACCCTATTCGATGGATGCCAACTTACTGCACATTTCTTACGAAGGTCGTCATCTGGAAGACCCTGCTGCTGAGGCTGAAGATTCTATGTGGCGTTGGACAGTGTCGCCCGAAGCCGCCCCGGATGAAGCTGAGTATCTCGATTTGGAATTTGTTAATGGCGACATCGTCGCCCTGAACGGGACCAAATTAAGCCCTGCACAAGTGTTAGCCAAGCTGAACAAACTTGGCGGCAAGCATGGCATCGGGCGCTTAGATCTGGTGGAAAACCGTTACGTCGGTATGAAGTCTCGCGGCTGTTACGAAACTCCTGGCGGCACGATTATGCTTAAAGCGCATCGAGCCATTGAGTCCATCACCTTGGACCGTGAGGTCGCCCACTTGAAGGACGATTTGATGCCGCGTTACGCCAGCATGATCTACAACGGTTACTGGTGGAGTCCTGAGCGTCGCGCACTGCAAACCCTCATCGACCACACTCAACACACCGTCAACGGTTGGGTACGCGTCAAGCTCTACAAAGGCAATGTGATTGTTGTTGGCCGCGATTCAAAAACGGATTCACTATTTGATTCGTCTATCGCCACGTTTGAAGATGACAAGGGCGCGTATGACCAAAAAGATGCAGCAGGCTTTATTAAACTGAACGCATTGCGTCTGCGCATTGCGGCAAACTTAAAAAACAGAAAATAAAATCCTTCGCTCCCTCTCCATTCGGGGGAGAGTTGGGGTGGGGGAAATCAATTTTGAACGGAGAACAAAATGTCAGAAAAATTTGAAAACGTCAGCGTTGGCAAAATCGCCAATGTATTTTTTGACGGGAAATGCGTATCTCACTCGGTGTATTTATCCGATGGCACACGTAAAACCTGCGGCGTGATTATGCCGAATAGCCAACTCAACTTTGAGGTGGGCGTGCCTGAATTGATGGAAATCACGGGGGGCACTTGCCAAGTTAAAATCAAAGGTGAATCTGCATTCAAAACGTATGCTGCGGGCACGAGCTTCAAGGTTGCGGAGAATAGTAGCTTTGACATTCACGCAGGTGCCGAGGCGGTAAATTACGTTTGTAGTTTTGGTTGATTAACCTTGCCGTCATTGATAAAACTACTAGCCAATCGACTAAGCTCGGAAGCGAATAAATCGTTGGTTATCCCGCGAAAACGGGAATCCAGATGGTCAAATAATCCACGCACAGCGTAACAGAAAATTTGGTTTTGTCCGCTACGCGGATTTTTGGAATTGCTGGATTCCCGCTTTCGCGGGAATGACAACAGAGACAGGAGAACACCCATGCCAACCTTCGACATCGTTTCAGAAGTAGAAAAAACCGAAGTTAAAAATGCCATCGAGCAGACCAACAAAGAAGTTTCCACGCGCTTCGACTTCAAAGGTTCGGATGCACGTGTAGAGCAAGCCGAACTCAAACTCACCGTATGGGCGGACAATGAATTCCAGCTCGACCAAGTGCAGGACATTCTCAACGGCAAGCTCACCAAGCGTGGCGTGGATATTAAGTGCTTAGAGGTCAGTGAAAAAATCGAAAAAGTCAGCGGCAACAAAATCAAGCGCGGCTGCGAAGTGAAGACTGGTGTGGAAATCGAGCTGGCAAAAAAGATCGTTAAACACATCAAAGACAGCAAACTGAAAGTGCAAGCCAGCATTCAAGGAGACACCGTGCGCGTCACGGGCAAGAACCGTGACGACTTGCAAGATGCCATCGCCTTCATCAAAAAAACCATCACCGATTTTCCGCTGCAATATCAAAACTTCCGCGATTAAAACGCTAGTCATTCCAACAAATTTCGCTACGCACTTTCGATGAAAAATAGCATTGATGCACGCGTTGAGTTTTCTTTCAAAGGCGAAACCTACGACTT
>CANFCA010000244.1 GCA_947445045.1 Gallionellaceae bacterium | reverse complement strand
GGATATATAGCGTGCTCAATGGAATGTGTGTTCAATACGTAAATACAAAGGGGATATTATCATTTTGAGCGTTCTAGAAATTAGAACAATTTGAATTTGATTTGCAATGAGACCGAGCCATGCAGCCTATCTTGATAAGTTGGCACAACCGCCAAGTTAGCACCGATGCGCTTGTATTCCACACTCACTGCAGGAATCATCGCAACAAACCAACCGCTGTTATTTACTTTTGGATAGCCATCAAACAAGCCAATCACTGCACCCACCCTTGTTATACCCAATCTGAAAGGTTGATATTGCCAAGCCAGATAACGTGTGGCTTGCCAATCGCTGTTATTAAAACGACCTGTTGAGATTGCGCTATTGGATGAGTAACGATATTCCAAACCTGCGCCCGCATTGTCGTTTCTGAGATGTTGATCGGTTTGGAAATGATAAGTGGCAAAGCCTGAGGCAAGCCAAAGTTCATGGGTTGGAGTTGAATCAGCTATGAATGTTTCTGCGTGTGAGATGAAGGGAAATAGCATGAGCAAAGTAAAAAAATATTTATTCAACTTAAAACTCCCGTATCCAAATCAATTTGGTTTGTCCCGCATTGCGTTCAATCAACGCTTGCATATTCAACCCTGCATGACTCATGCGAACTTTTCCGTTGACCAAAAAATAGTCACTGGTGACGGATGCTTGGCTGGCAGATGCGTTTAGATTTTTACCGGGCAGGCGCGTATTGAAATCGCTGATGTCTTTGAACGTGGCGGTGTCGCGGCTCTTTATCAGTGCGGTTGCATCGCTCAAAGTGAGCTTGCTAATTTTTGCGGCCAAAACTTCGGCTGGTGCGGTATTGACGTTGGTGGGTGTGATTTGTGGCAAAAAGATAACGAAAGGTTTGAGTGACTCAAGTATCGCTGGCGTGAAACCCTGCACGGCAAGTAAATCTTCAACTTGCGTGAGATTCATAGGCTGAGGCGTGGGGGTTTGATTCGCAACTGTGGTTACTGGTATTTTTTGTGCATGGGCCATCAGGTCAGCCGTGGCTTGTGCAAGTTTCGCATCTACTTTTTGGTTGTTCAGCAGTCGTTCAAAGGCTGACACTTCATCTTTGTTGATGATGCCATTCACACATAGATTGGCGAGGTTATAACGGGCTTGTGCGTCACTGATGCTGCCCGATAAAGTTGCATCGCTGGCATCGGATTCGCTACGACCATTTTCTACATATTGATCCAAGCGTGTTTCAGCAAGAGGTACTGCCCAAGGTTCGTCTAGGGTATCGATGCTGGAATGTTTGGCATCTTCACGCAATATCAAGCTCGCCCAATCTAGCGCGCCGCGCAATATCCATTGCTTTTGCAGCTGGAGTCGTTGGTTTTCGATGGAGCGAACTTGCACTTGTTGCTGCCAAAATAAACTGGCGACGATAGTGATGGCGAGAGTGGTTAACAGCAATGCGGTGATGACCGCAACACCCTGTTGTTTATGGAATAGGGCGGGTTTCGTTTTCACAACGCCCCCAGCAAAAAAACTTTAAGCAAGCTGGTTTGCTGTCCCTGTAGTTGCAAGGCAACTTCTAATCCAGTTGGTGCAATGGGAGCAATCACAGGAGTAACTTGTGTAGTCGGTGACGCAGTAAAAGGAACGCTCCAGCCATTGCTGCCAGCGAACCAAAACCGCATGGTCATTGCGCTTACGCCTGATTGTAGCGCCACTATTGGTGCGACATCGGTATTGCTAATGGCAGATTTCCATATCGTATCCAGTTCGACTAAATCACGCGTTGCGGCTGATTCTCGACGTGTCAGCACACCTTCTTTAATTAGGTAACTGACTACTTGCAGCCGCGATGGCTGGCTATCAGCGAACACGGTGCGCACTAGGTTGAGTTGTGCTGGTTTAGCTAGTATTGATGGACGGTTAAGCAGGATAGTCGGGCTGGCTAGATGCAGACAATCGCTTTGTAATTGGGCAAAGGTAAGCTGCATGCCGCGCGTTTGCTCAAGGTCGCTAGTCAGCGTAATACGCGCTCTAACGATGCCATCCAAGCCGCGCCAGCCCAGCACGGCGACAATGGCGAGAATGCTGATGGCAACCAGTAATTCCACCAAAGTTAGTCCGCGTTGCTGATTAAACATTCGGCACGACCTGAATCAATTTGACGATGCGCCGTTCAATTTGTTGCGCATCAAAAACACTAACTTCCACTCGCCTAAAAAACGGGTTGGGAGTAGTCAATACATTCTCTTCGCACAGTAAAAGCAATTCACCTTGAGGACAATTGAATTTGCGTAACCCCAACTCAGGCCATTGATGCGCTAGCCGAATTTGTGACAATCGGTTTTCCGCTGACCACGTTGCCATCATAGCCGCACGCAAGTCATTGCTGTTTTGCGTCAAGCTACCCACCGCGCGCAGACTGGCTCCCAAGGCAGTGCCTACAATGACGAGTGCGACTAAAACTTCGAGTAGCGTGAAGCCTTTACTGATTTTAGGATGGGATAGGCTCATGTTATTCGACCGTAAAATGTCCAATTCCATCGGCATGAATCACCACCGATGCCTCGCCTAGCGACAGGGTCAAATCAAAAGGTTTGTCGACTGGCTCGCGCCCGAAGATGATGCGAATCGGTAAGGTCTGTTCGAGCGATGATGGGCTGATGGAAAATGTAACGGGTGATTTTTTGAATTCACGTTCACGCAACAAATCGTCTTGCTTAAGCACTTGCCAAGCATTTTCGTCATGAATGAGGAAGCGGTAGCGGTCTGGCTCAGCTTCAAAGGCAATCGGATGATTGCGCACTATCGCCTCGTCACGTGCAGTTTGCAGCAATAAGGCAATGCGTTGCGCATCGTTTTGCACAACCTTTTGGTCATTGGGCATCGCATTGAATGAAACCATACCAAGTGTGATGCCCACAATGACCAATACGATCAGTAGCTCAAGTAAGGTGAAACCGTGCGATGCAGTGCGGCTAGTCAAAACAGGGTAGGCTACAAATCCCACGAACCAATATCGGTATCGTTTTCCGTGCCACCAGGTTGACCATCTGCGCCCAGTGAAAACACGTCAACCTCACCCTTAAGTCCGGGCGACAAAAATTGGTAAGGATTGCCCCACGGGTCTTTCGGTAACTTGTCCAGATAACCGCCGGTCTTCCAGCCGTTCGCCGCAGGCCCTGTAGTGGGCTTGCTCATCAGGGCTTGCAAGCCTTGCTCGGTAGTGGGGTAATGCTGATTGTCTAACTTGTATAACTTGAGTCCTTGCATTACCGTCGCGATGTCCTGCTTGGCTGCAATGATGCGCGCATCATCCGTGCGACCCATCAACTTAGGCACAATCAACGCCGCCAAAATTCC
>CANFCA010000243.1 GCA_947445045.1 Gallionellaceae bacterium | reverse complement strand
TACATTAACGCAAACCCTGCGTATCTACGCCGACATGATAGGCGGCATCACCGTCAAGCCACAAGCCTTGCGCAGTGCGGCTTTACAGGGCTATGCCACGGCTACGGATCTGGCTGATTATTTGGTCAAGAAGGGATTGCCGTTCCGCGATGCTCACGAAGCCGTTGCGCTGGCAGTGCGTTTCAGTGTCGAACGCAATTGCGATTTGAGCGATTTGAAGTTGGAAGAATTAAAGCAATTTTCCGCGCTGATTGAACAAGATATTTATGCGGTGCTGACCTTAGAAGGCTCACTCGCTTCGCGTAACCACATTGGCGGGACTGCACCGAATCAAGTGGAAGCGGCGATTGCGCGGGCAAGTGTTTATTTAGGAAAGTAAAACGGGCAATTTAGTCCGCAGATTGTACTGATTAGAAAACACTGCTTTGATATGGACTGCGCAGACATGTCTGCGCTTTTAGAAAGCGGCGACGTGTCGCCGCACTCCAAATTAAAACCGGCTAGCTTTAACCCAACAACCCTTTCAATTCCCCACTCTGATACATCTCGGTCATGATGTCCGATCCACCAATGAATTCACCTTTGATATACAGCTGTGGAACTGTCGGCCAGTTGGCGTAATCTTTAACGCCTTGGCGAATTTCCGGGTCTTGCAACACATCTACTGTAAATGGCTCGGTTACGCCCAACGCGCCAAGGATACGCACTGCGTTGGCGGAAAAGCCACACTGCGGAAACTGTGGGCTGCCTTTCATGTACAACACCACCGGATGGGTGGTGACTTGTTCGTGAATTACTTTTTGGATGTCTGTGCTCATGATGTTATACCTCAGTTGAATGGTAGGGAATTTTAGTAGTACCGCAGTAACAACGCAAGAAGAAGCTTAGCTCGCCCAATAAACCAAGCACTCACTATTTTTGGTAAAGTACCCGCTCAATTTGCGCTGTTGGACTGGCGTACAAGCAAACAATAAGGAATGCAATGGAAACCTCCGCTTCTCTTGAACTCGCCAAGCACGCGCTGCTGATGTTCGGCATCATCCTTGCCGTCGGCACGTTTTCTGGTTTCATCGCACGACTGCTGCGCATTCCCGATGTAGTGGTGTTTTTACTCATCGGCATGGTGCTCGGCCCCAGTGTGTTGAGTTGGGTGAACATCAAAGCGGATTCAAGCATCAATCAGTTCATTATGATTTTTGGTTCGAGCTATATTCTGTTTGACGGCGGCGCATCTATCAAACTCAAAGTATTAAAAGAAGTGTGGATCACACTCCTGATTATCGCCACCATTGGTGTGCTGATAACCGCTGCCATTACTGGCTTTGCGGCGTACTACTTCTTGGGGCTTGCGCCTATTGTTGCACTGTTGCTCGGCTCAACGCTAGCCTCTACCGACCCCGCCACACTCGTTCCGGTATTCAAACAAGTACGCATCAAAGAGCGCGTGGCGCAGACGGTAATGAGCGAATCAGCTTTTAACGATGCGATGGGGGCGATACTCACTTTCACAGTGCTGGGCATCGCAATGGGGTCGGGTGAATTCTCGATGAGCCATGCCCTGCTTGACCTAATGAAACAATCATTCTTAGGCATCGTCATTGGCGCATCGTTAGGGTATCTCGCCGCCGTTTTTATCTCACACGAAAAATTTGGCTTCCTCGCCGAGTTCGCCCCAGTAGTCACATTGATGGCGGTGATTGGTGCGTACATGAGCGCGGACGGTCTGCAATCCAGCGGGTTCATGGCGGTATTTGTGTTCGGCATCATGCTCGGCAATCAAGAATCGCTGGGCTTCAAGCCCACCCAAAGCGAAAACCATCTGCTAGAAAATTACGTGATGACCACGGCGTTCATCATGCGCATGTTCATTTTCATTCTGCTTGGCACCCAGGTGAATTTCGCGCTGATGGGTCAATACTTGTGGAGCGGTGTCACGGTCGTCATGGTATTCATGTTAGTGGCGCGACCCGCCACCGTCTTCCTCTGCGCCTTGCCTGATCGCCGCGCCAAATGGAGCTTTAAGGAGTTAATGTTCATGTGCTGGACGCGTGAAACAGGAGTGATTCCCGGCGCGTTAGCGGGCATGCTGGTCGGCATGAAAGCACCCGGCGCGGACATCATTGCGTCCGTCACCTTCATCGCCATCTTGATGACTATTTTGATACAAGCGACGACAACAAAGTGGCTGGCTAAGAAATTGGAGCTGTTGGTGGAATAATCATTTCTAATACGCGACACTGACCCTAAATATCCGCAGGGGTATTTTCCGAAGAACGGATAATTTCAAAGCGAGCACTGCGTTTTACTTTTGACTGGAGATGTTGTTGTACAGGCCCTAGTAAAATTAGGTGCTGTCATGGCTAATAGCAACTGACACGTCAAGCGAACTTATAATCAATCAGCAATGGCGCATGATCGGAAAACCGTTGTGCCTTGTATATTCCAGCCGCAGTTGCACGTTGCGCAATAACAGGCGTGGCAATTTGATAATCAATGCGCCACCCCACATCTTTCGCCCAAGCTTGTCCGCGATTTGACCACCAAGTGTAGGCCTCCAACTCAGGGTGAAGTTGGCGGAACACATCGACGAAGCCAACCTCATCAAACAGCGTAGTTAGCCACGCGCGTTCTTCTGGCAAGAATCCAGAATTCTTTTTATTGCCGCGCCAGTTTTTTAAATCAATTTCCCGATGCGCGATGTTCCAATCGCCACACACAATCACTTCGCGTCCGCTGGCTTTTAGTTCACGCAGTTTGGGCATGAACGCGGCTAGGAATTTGAACTTCACAGCCTGCCGCTCTTCACCACTTGAGCCAGATGGCAAGTACAAGGACACCACGCTGAAACCGGCAAAATCCGCTTGCAAATAACGTCCTTCAACATCGAATTCTGCAATGTCCAAGCCAACTACTACGCTTTTCGGTTTTGTGCGTGAGTAAATTCCTACGCCGCTGTAACCCTTTTTTTCCGCATAGTGAAAGTAGCCGTGATAGCCATGCAGAGCAAGCATTTGTTCGGTCATGTCAGCGGCTTGCGCCTTCAACTCCTGCAAGCACACAACATCAGCATCCTGCTCTGCCATCCATTCATAAAAGCCTTTGTTTGTGGCAGAGCGGATGCCGTTCAAATTGATTGAAATAATGCGCATGAAAGTTTTCAGTGAGTTGGCGATGCGCGATTATAATGGTGGCTGTTATCACCACCTATCGCATTTGTTATGTCTGATTTACGACTAGATTTTATCCGCTTCGCCGTGCAGCAAAAAGTGTTGTGCTTTGGCGAGTTTCAAACCAAGGCAGGGCGCTTGTCGCCGTATTTTTTTAATGCGGGATTGTTTAATGATGGGCTGTCGTT
>CANFCA010000242.1 GCA_947445045.1 Gallionellaceae bacterium | reverse complement strand
TCATGGTGTTCATGTTAGTGGCGCGACCCGCCACCGTGTTCCTCTGCGCCTTGCCTGATCGCCGCGCCAAATGGAGCTTTAAGGAGCTAATGTTCATGTGCTGGACGCGTGAAACGGGCGTGATTCCCGGCGCGCTAGCGGGCATGTTGGTCGGCATGAAAGCACCCGGCGCGGACATCATTGCGTCCGTCACCTTCATCGCCATCTTGATGACTATTTTGATTCAAGCGACGACAACAAAGTGGCTGGCTAAGAAATTGGGTTTGTTGGTGGAGTGATTTTCCGCAACACGATTCCGCGAAACCAACCGCCTGCCATCAGCGGCTTATCGCTTACCACTTCCAACTCCGGCACGGCACTTAATACTTCTTCAAACACCACATCCATGCGCGTGGCGATGCGGCGCGAAATCGGCGTGAGTGCGCGACGCAACCAAGCGGTTTGTTGCGGTTGCAAAAATTTATCGAACAAGATAATTGTCCCGCCGACTTTCAAAACCCGCACCGCCTCACGCAAACACAACTCAGGTTGTGGCACAACGGCGGTGATGAGATGCAGCACCACATGGTCGAATTGCGCAGCGGCAAACGGCAACGCCATGCTGTCTCCCAATACAAAATCCACTTCTAAATTTGCACTGCGCTGCGCTGCGCGCGCCAACATCGCCGCATTGAAATCCAGCGCGGTATAGCGATGTAGCGCTGGCAGCAAAGGTAAATCCAGTCCCGTTCCCACGCCGCTCACCAGAACGCTTTTACGCTCATCATTAGGCAACGCGCTTAACGATTGCTTGCGCGCCGTGCGCATCGGGCGTTCAATCACCGCATCGTATAACGGCGCAATCAAGCTATAGCTCAATCGCAATAATGGGTTCTGACGATAAGGTGTTTGTAGATTTTTCATGGCTATAAAAATAGGCTCATTTATCGCAAGCCATAATCCACAACCAACCCTAGAAACACCGCCGCACCAAACCAGTTGTTATGCAAAAATGCTTTGAAGCAATCATCACGATTTCTATTTTTGATGAGTGAATAGTGATACAGCGCAATGCCTTCCGCCGCCATCAAACCCAAGTAATACGCCATGCCTAAGCTAGCCATTAGCCCGGCTACTGCGAGCAGCACTAAGGCAATTTCATAGCAAGCCATCACTGCGAACACATCGTGTTTCCCGAACCACAATGCCGAGGAATGAATGTCGAGTTTCACGTCGTCGTCTCTATCGACCATCGCGTATTCGGTGTCGTAGGCGATGCACCAGAACACATTTGCCAGCAACAATATCCACGCTACTGGCGGCACACTACCTAGCGTTGCAGCGAATGCCATTGGGATACCGAAGCCAAAAGCAATGCCGAGATAAGCTTGCGGGATGGCGAAGAATCGTTTGGTAAACGGATAGCTGGCAGCTAATAACACCGCAGGAATAGATAGTAAAAATGTCAGCTTATTTAGCGGCAAGATGAGTATAAGTGCCGAGAAAGCCAAGCCTGCAGCCAGCCACAACGTTTCACGTTCGCTGACTTTACCGCTGGTGAGCGGGCGATTTTTAGTGCGCGCCACATGCTTGTCGATATGGCGATCGGCATAGTCGTTGATGACACATCCCGCCGAGCGCATCAGCAAAGTACCGAGGGTGAAAATAACCACGATGCGAAACGCAGGATGCCCGCCGCTCGCAATCCACACGCCCCACAGTGTTGGCCACAGTAGCAACAAAATACCGATGGGGCGGTTGAGGCGGGTGAGTTGGATGTAGAGGGAGAGGCGTTCGATAAGAGTCATAACGCGATACTAACCCACCACGTCATTCCCGCGAAAGCGGGAATCCAGTCGATTAAATGAAACACGCGTAGCGTGACAACATGATTTTTATTTGGCCTGCTACGCAGAATCTTTGATTAGCTGGATTCCCGCTTTCGCGGGAATGACGGCTGTTACTTTAGCCTCAGTATCTCTGGCAAAAAAACTTCCGTCACCAACAACGGTTCGCCATGCAAATAAAACAACGAGCGACGCGCCCATAATTTTGACGGCGGATTTGCCAAATCTGTAGCCGCTTGTTGATAGAGAGGGTGATTACTGCGCAGCGCTTTGTAATGCAACGGCTGACGCTTAACTAATGGATGGGCGAACAGCAATGCACCGAGCGGTTGATTGCCTAACCCTGCCACGGCACGCCACACACCGTGCAGTGCCTGCGTTGCGCATACACTGTGCGCATACACTACGGGTTGGTTGTCGGCATACAAAAAAACATCGCGTGAATACGCAAGCCGTTGTGAGGCAATGCCTAGAAAAGCAGATTCATCCAACGCGATGCGCGCCAACCCGCTGCGTACCTTGCGCACCGCGAAGTGATTGCAACGTTGTTGAATGCGTTGCGTGAGCGAACCGTGATTGCGTAGCCAAGGTGCTAGGTTGGCATCGCAGCCCAAGGTGTCGCCGCGCCAGAATTTGTAGGTGGTGTTAGTCATTTTTCAAAAGCATACAAGCCCTCAATCCCCTCTCCCTCCGCTGCGCTTCTCCCTCTCCCGCTGGCGGGAGAGGGTTGGGGAGAGGGTGATTAAACATGTAAAAAGTCGTGTTTGTTTGCCATCCAACGCCGAAGGTGTGCTTGCGCAGCATCTGGGTAATCGCGCAGCAACTCATCTGCCGCTACTCTTGCTTGCTCTAAAATATTTTCATCGGTGGCGAGGTCGGCAAAGCGCAACATTGCAACACCACTTTGCCTTGCGCCGAGCAACTCGCCGGGACCCCGTAATTGTAAGTCTTGTTGCGCGATTTCAAAGCCATCGGTGTTTTCAAAAATCACTTTTAAGCGCGCGCGCGCCAATTCGGATAACGGTTGTTGGAATAATAAAATACAGGTGCTTTGGGTTGTTCCTCGTCCCACTCGACCACGCAGTTGATGCAATTGCGCCAACCCCATGCGTTCGGCATGTTCGATGACCATCAAGCTGGCATTCGGCACATCCACGCCGACTTCAATGACAGTGGTGGCGACCAGCAATTGCAATTGGTTCGCTTTGAAAGCTGCCATCGATGCTACTTTTTCCGCACTGCTCAATTTTCCATGCACTAAACCAACGCGAAACTCAGGGAAGGTTTCGGTCAGCAATTGAAAAGTCTCCAGCGCATTTTGCAATTGCAGGATTTCCGATTCGTCGATCAACGGACACACCCAATACGCTTGTTGGCCGTGCGCACACGCTGCACGAATACGCTCACATACTTCATCGCGACGCGTATCGCTGACTAGCTTGGTCACAATCGGTGTGCGTCCGGGCGGCAATTCGTCTATCACCGACACATCTAAATCGGCGTAGTAACTCATCGCCAAGGTGCGCGGAATGGGCGTTGCACTCATCATCAG
>CANFCA010000241.1 GCA_947445045.1 Gallionellaceae bacterium | reverse complement strand
TGGTGCATCAGGATAATGAGTAAAAGTTGCGGATGAAAATTCCCAATGTAAACAGCCATTCCGATATGATTACAGTTGCGAGAGGGAGACTCTCAAATTAGAGGTAAATGACTATGTTTTCTTTCATAAATGTTTTTGATGGGAAGCCTGACCACGTAATGTCCGATGCCAAGCAGGCAAAGATATTGTTGGCAGATTTGCCGCGTGATGACGCTTATAAAGCGCTTGAGGATGTCACGGCTTGGTTGAATTCAGTTAAGGGTACGGCGGGCTTTCGCCCAGAAGTTCGGGTGGAAGTCATTATGTTGCTGGATGAGACTGGACTACCATTCTATGAGGAATTGTTGCAACTCTACTTGGGCAAGTCGCATCTGCAAAGCTTCAAAGGGAATCAGCTTTGGCAGGGTATATACGATTTTAAGAAGGCGGTTGCGGATGCGTATTCAGTTTGCATTGAAGAGTGTCACCATACCGAAAAAAAATCTGTTGGCTATACTAAAGCGATTCCGATTATTTGCGCTAGGTTAATACATGCTTTAACTGAACAAATGCAACTCAGTATGATGCGCTACATTGAGCCTGAGAAAACCATGTGGGAGCATCTGTGTAATTGCTATGTTTTTGCTACTGCAGACAAGATTGCTGACACGATGTCGATTCTATATCCCAAGCAAACTCAGCAAACTTCGCCGCACCACGAATTTTTGCGTGCGCTGATGCTTTATATAGCATCTCCTGCCACTTTGGCACCCGATCAAATTTCAGCGTGTTATCGGATTGCCGGGCTGTTAGCAACGTCATTTGAATTCAAGGAAAACGCAACTCAGGACTGCACACATTGGATTAGTCTCACTAAACCAAGTGCACCCAAGCGTTTGAATGGTTTAACTCAGACTACAGCAAGCACCCGCTTTTTTGGAGCAACCAAAGCGGTTGCTAAAGTAGAAAGTATCCTCGAACTCCAAGCGCAGGCAATTGCTCATAAGGAGCGGCGTGGTCAAAACGAATTTACGCCTGCGGGCAAGCTCACTTTATTGAAGCACTTGCAGTTATATTGGGGAAAGCGTCAGCTAGGGCGTAATCAGGATAGGCAAGACACTATTTCTACCGTTGAGGTGGTGCATGGAATACAAGCGATTAGTGAAAAAGTGACGCGTATTGAGCATGATAGTTTGGTCAATCTTCCTGCAGATGCCGAAATTAAGGAGAAAGCATCACCACACATTAAGCTATCATCGGGTGAGATTGCATCGGCACCTGAGATTTGGATCGTGTTTGATGTCAGTGAAAATGGCGTTGGCGGCATTATTCCTAAAGCAGCTGGCGCTTGGGTTAAGATTGGAGACTTGTGTGCAGTAAAGCTTGAGGGTAGTCAGTTATGGTGGGTGGGAATGGTGCGGCGGCTTAAAACCAGCAAAGATGGCGATACCCAAGTCGGCATTGAAATTTTGTCAAAAAAACCGCTTGCAGTGTGGTGGCGTATTCCCAATCAAAATATGGGCAAAGGATTTGAGTGGGAGGCGGGAATAGAAACTACCATGCGTAAATCTAAGCCAGCTATCCTATTACCTGATACTAATAATTCCTATGCGAATGCGACTATGTTAATCGAGTCTGGGAGCTATGCTGCCAACGAAGAATATGAGTTGAAGATGGGAAAGATCAGTAGCGTCAAGCTGAATAGCTTGCTAGAAGAAGGAGAAGATTACGAGCGAGTGAGTTTTTCGTTAGCAGCCAAATAATTTGGTGAGATGTATTTTTGCTGAACCATGGTATGGATTTTAAAATTTACATTAACGGAGTTGAATATGAACAGCTGGAAGAAAAATATTAAAAATTGCTTAGTGGCAATGTGCGTATTGGCGTTAGCAGCCAACAGTGTAACTAATGCAGAACCCATGAACAAAGCTCAAGGTGATGCGCTGCTTAAAGAGTTGCGCGAAATTAAGGCGTTGCTCGCCAAGTCACAACAGCCAGTGCCTGCCGCGCCAAACGCGCAAGAAAGGCCAGAGAATTTAACCGTTAAAGGTGGCGGAATTTATGTGTTGGGTAAAAGCGACGCACCGTTAACCTTGGTAGAGTTTACCGATTACGAATGCCCATTCTGCAAGCGTTTTTACGAGACGACATTTCAAACTTTAAAAAAGAATTACATCGAAACCGGCAAACTAAAATTCATCAGCCGCAATATGCCGTTGCCGATGCATACTCATGCACTTAAAGCCGCGCAAGCTTCAATTTGTGCAGGCGAGCAAGGTAAATTTTGGGAGATGAAAGAAATATTATTTAGAAATCAAAATAGGTTGGAAGTTGAAGCGCTGACGGGCTATGCAAAAGATATTTCGCTCAATGCCGAAAACTTTAAAACCTGTATGGCAGATGATGTTCGCTTGAAGACTATAAGCGATGAAGCGAGCTACATCAACTCACTAGGTGTGAATGGTACTCCTTCATTTGTGTTGGGCAAGTCAGTAGGCGATTCAGTTGAAGGCCGCAAGATTGTTGGTGCGCAGCCTTTAGAGGTTTTTGAAGGGGTGATTAACGAATTGTTGGGAGCGCACTAACTCACCACAAAAATCATTGCCTATTGGCGGCTAAAGACGAAACCTTTGTAGCTAAATATCGCACTGTCATCGAGAATTTTAACCAGTCGTAAACCAGGCGATACCTCATCGCCTTCATGAACCAATTGGTTGTTAATCATCGCTAGATTGCCGCTAACAGAGTTATGGATGTAACCCGTAATGCTGAGAACAGGCAGATCTTTGAGCGGGTCAGCATTCACAGCGGATGTGGATTTCTGGGGTAATTCTTTCGATTTTGGTGGGGATGTTTTCACGATCTCCGCTGTGATTGGAACGCGAATTTTTTTCGGTTCTACTGAAGGAGCAAGCTTCTTAATTTCGGGTGCAAGTATTTGCTCAGGAGGCGCTTCGACAGAAGTAACTGTAGGTTGCGAAACAATCGTGACGGCTGGCTTTTCAATCGTATGAGCAACCTCAGTCGCGGTTGTCTGCGACCACATCCACCCAATCAAAGCGGCGCTCATCATCGTTATGAGCACGACAATGCCTATCGGTATCCACAGCTTGCGCTCGCGTTGAATTTCAATCGGATGAAGCATGCCGACTCCTTGCCCTGCCGCGACTTGCCGTTCGTGCTCTGATTTTCGCAATGCATCAAGAATGTAGGACATGCTTAACCTTTCTTGTCAGTGACTATGTGCGGCAGATTGCTATTGCGCACGTTGAGGCGCATCAAGGTGCGCGAACCCACTACAGCATCGGGTTGCATGCCTTCAATTAGCTGGAAGACCCGCATGCGCTTGGCTAAAGCGGCATCGTACACATCTGAGCCGTTGTCAGGCACGCCATCCACCACT
>CANFCA010000240.1 GCA_947445045.1 Gallionellaceae bacterium | reverse complement strand
TTTTCGCTGCGGGCGTTTTTGCTTTTGTTGCCATTTTAATTCTCCATTAATAATTTAGAAATTTTCTACGACTCACTGCACACCCAAACGCCCTATGTTTAGCGAAAGAACGCTTGCGGCATCGGTACTGTATCTACGTTTAAAAAATCACGCAACAATTTTCTTGAGAAAGTTTGTGAAAATTACAACACGCTCGAAATTATTTTTTCACCGGCGAACAGTTGCTCGACTGTTTCGCGCTCACGTACCAAATGCACTTCATCACCATCCACCATCACCTCAGCTGCACGACCACGTGTGTTGTAATTTGAACTCATGCTCATACCATACGCGCCTGCAGAAATCACGGCCAATAAGGATTGCGGGGCGATAGCTAATTCTCGCGCACGCCCGATGAAGTCACCCGTCTCACAAATTGGCCCGACGATTTCGTAAGCTTGTGTCGCGTTTTTTTCGCGTGATACAGGCAAAATTTCATGGTACGCATCATACAAAGCGGGACGCATTAAGTCGTTCATCGCCGCATCAACAATCGCAAAGTTTTTTTCTTCGCCATGCTTCAAATATTCAACTTTAGTCAAAAGCACACCCGCATTTCCAACGAGCACCCGACCAGGTTCAAGAATTAGCTTCTCAGTTCGTCCGCGCAAACCACTCAAAATTGCAGCCACATAATCTGCAATCGCCGGCGGTGTTTCGTCGTCATATCGAATTCCCAAACCACCACCCAAGTCTAAATGTTCAAGATGAATTCCATCTGCTGCTAATGCTTCAACCAACGCCAAAACTTTTTCTATCGCCGCGATGAAAGGGCTGGTCTCGGTTAGCTGTGAACCAATGTGGCAGTCCATTCCCGTGATATGTAAATTCTTCATATCACGTGCTTGGCGATATAGCGCAATCGCTTCGGTGTAAGCAACGCCGAATTTATTTTGCTTCAAACCAGTCGAGATATACGGGTGCGTTTTTGCATCCACATCTGGATTTACACGCAAGCTAATCGCCGCCACTTTACCCATGTTGCCAGCGACTTCATTCAATCTATCCAACTCAGCAGATGATTCAACGTTAAAGCACAGAATGTTCGCGTCCAGCGCCATGCGCATTTCCGCAATAGTTTTACCGACCCCGGAAAATACCACCTTACGTGCATCACCGCCCGCCGCCAACACGCGCTTTAATTCACCGCCTGAAACAATATCGAAGCCTGCTCCCATCCGTGCAAACACATTCAAAATCGCCAAATTGGAATTGGCCTTCACCGCATAGCAAACCAAGTGCTCTTTGCCTTGCAATGCATTTTTGAATTGGTTCATGCCATCCGTCAATGCGGCGCGCGAATACACATAGCAAGGTGTACCAAATTTTTCGGCGATGTCTGCCAACGGCACTTGCTCGACATGCAGCGCAACGTTTTTGTAGTGAAAGTAACTGTTCATCATTATTTTGTGGGTTGAGTAGTAGGAGTGACAGGTTGTGCGTTTGCTACTGGCAAAGTGAGCGGCCCTTTATGACCACACGCCTGCAGCAGAAAGAGCAAAGTGATACTTAAATAAAATTTATAACGCATGACTGACCCTAAAGAGTTTTTGAGATTATAAAGCGACTGATGGCGCTATAACGCTATGGATTTTAGCTCTGCACGCCGAATTAAATAATCAGGACAGACGCTTTCAACCTCTTGCCAGAACGCGGTGGAGTGATTCATTTCACGCAAGTGCGCCATCTCATGTACCACCACATAATCAATCAAGTGCAACGGCAATTTGATGAGCTGTAAATTCAAATGCACTGTGCCGCGTGCCGTGCAACAACCCCACTGAGTTTTTGCGTTGGATAACTTAACCGTGCGCGGCAACACGTTGAGCAATGGCGCGTAATGCCCAACACGTTGTTTGAATAGCGGCAAAGCTTCTTGTTGATACCAACGTATAACAGCTTGCTCAATTTTGTGGGGCTCTTGGTCATTTTTCACAAACACCCATAACTCATTCTTTCGCAATTGCGCCGGAGTTGAAAGTAAACTTAGCTCTACTCGCAACGTCAGCTGCTCGCCTAAATAATCTATCGATTCGCCCTCTGCCCAATTTATTTCAACGGGTGCGCGTGCTTGCCAGCCATCTAATTTTTCAACCACCCACTGCGCTTTTTCTTGCAACACCGTGTCTAGCCATTTTTCCGATGCACGCAACGGCATACTCACGGTTAGCCCACGATGGTCGATGCGCAGCCCGATGCTGCGGCGTTTGCTGCTGCGCTTTAAGGTATAGGTAATCTGTTTGCCAGCGAGCTGAGTCGCTCGTTGTTCGGCGATAGGTAATGCTACTAATTTTCGAAGAATCTCTAACATCAAAAAACACCCATCCAATCCGTTCGTGGTGAGCATGTCGAACCATCAACGGATTGATGTTGCAGATACCGATCACCCTTCGAAAAGCTGATATAAATACTAGCCATTCTAGGCTGCCCAACTACACCAGCCAAGTCGCTGGTTATCAGGGCGAACGGATATTTTTTAATGCTCAAGTAACTGAATCTCATTTTCGATCCACGCTTCCACTTTGGCATTGATCTCATCCGCCTTCAAGCCCTTCGTTTCTATCGGTGCGCCTATGCTCATGGTAATCACGCCGGGATGCTTGCTGAACGCATTGCGTCCCCACAATCGTCCAGCGTTATGCGCTACAGGTATCACTGGCACACCGCTACTCGCGGCGAGCATTGCACCACCAATTTTGTACTTGCCACGTTGTCCATAAGGAATGCGCGTGCCTTCTGGAAAAATTACCACGCAGAAACCTTGTGCCAATCGCTCCTTTCCTTGCTTGAGCAATTGCTTCATTGCGCCCTTGCCGTCGCTACGTTTAATTCCGATTGGGCTGGTCAATGCCAACGCCCAACCGAAAAATGGAATCCAGAATAACTCGCGCTTCAACACCCACACTTGCGGTGGAAATATTTTTTGCAGCGCCAACGTCTCCCATGCGGATTGATGTTTACACAATACGATGCACGGCTCGGTGGGCAAATTTTCGATGCCTTTCACTTCATGGCGAATGCCGCACACCACGCGCAGAATCGGCAGCATCATCTTTGCCCATTGCGAAATAATTTTGTAGCGCGTAAGACGACTGAATGGAAAGGACAGCAATGCCAAGGTGGCAAAAATCGGCGTGATGATGATTTGCAGCAACAAGAAGATTAACGAACGAATAACTAGCATGGTTTCCTTAGTGCTTTAACAACGTTGCAACCACAGCGGACAAATCGGCGAACACCTGCGTACCTTCAGGCAGCCCACCCGCTGCTTGCGTCTTCGTCCCCTTGCCCGTCAACACCAGATAAGGTTGCGCACCCAAAACTGCACCTGCCTGCAAATCGCGCAACGAATC
>CANFCA010000239.1 GCA_947445045.1 Gallionellaceae bacterium | reverse complement strand
TTACATACGTTTGGCAAGCCAGTTATTCGGCGACCGCATGGTGGTGGCTAATGCGACCGGTTGCTCATCAATCTATGGCGGCAATCTGCCCACCACGCCCTATTGTAAGAATACCGACGGACGCGGCCCAGCTTGGAGCAACTCTTTGTTTGAGGACAATGCCGAGTTTGGCTTGGGCTACCGCGTCAGCATCGACAAACATGCTGAGCATGCGGGTGAGTTGTTAGTGCAATTGAAAATCCAAGTGGGTGATGAACTAACGAACGCGTTACTAAAAGCCGATCAAACCACTGAAGCGGGTATTTTTCAGCAGCGTGAAAGGGTTGATGCGTTGCGAAAAATATTGAGCAGCATTGATTCCCCCGTGGCGCGTCAATTGAAAAGTCTGGTCGAATATCTGGTGAAGAAAAGTGTGTGGATCATCGGTGGCGATGGATGGGCTTATGACATCGGTTTCGGTGGACTCGATCATGTAATCGCCACGGGTCGTAACGTCAATATTCTGGTTCTCGACACGGAGGTTTATTCCAACACTGGCGGGCAGATGTCCAAAGCCACACCACGCGGTGCGATCGCGAAATTCGCTGCGGGCGGTAAGCACACGGGCAAAAAAGACTTGGCGCAAATCGCTATGAGTTACGGTCACGTTTATGTTGCGCATGTGGCTTATGGAGCAAAGGATACGCACACGCTGCGCACTTTTCTTGAGGCAGAGTCTTACGATGGGCCTTCGCTGATTATTGCTTATAGCCCATGCGGTGAGCATGGCTACGATTTGAGTAAGCAACATCAGCAGCAGGATCTGGCAGTGCAGACGGGTCACTGGCCGCTGTTTCGCTTTGATCCGAGACGTAGGCAAGATGGCAAAAATCCTTTGTCACTGGATTCGGCTAGACCGACGGTAGCCTATCGGGAATTCATCAAAAACGAGCCGCGCTTCCGTGGGTTGTTGAAAGAAATGGATGGCGACAGAGGCGAAGCGCAGGCTTTATATCAAGATCAGATTCAGCAGAGCTATGACATCTATGCGCACATGGCAGATGACTCAGGACATGCCATCAAGCCAGAGGTGAAGAAACCAGTGGATGCCTAATCTGAACAGGCAGATTGATTTTTTCCACCACAATTTTTTCAGGTTGAGTGAAATATACGAGTCGCAAGAACGATACTTAGGCGACTCGCCTCCTGCTGTATCAAGCCTCATCACGCTTAATCCGTATTTTTAGATTATCATTCCGCATGGCTGTATCAATTGCAGAACGTAAATAACAGAAGAGGTATTTCGTAGTGAATCTTATAAAAATGAAGAATAATAATTTCTGTTCGCCGACTGGCGTTTTTCTAATTTTGTTCAGCTTGTGTGTTTTCCTTGTAACAGGATGCTCAACGATGCGTCCCGGATTTGTCTCGCCGTCGGTGAATATCACTTCGTTCAAACCCCTGCCTTCAGAAGGCATCGTGCCAAAGTTTGAAATTAGTTTGCGCGTGGTGAATCCGAATTCAACGCAGTTGAGCTTGCGTGGAATGAGTTATAAAGTCGCCTTGAATGATTTTGATGTGGTGGATGGCGCTGCCAATGAGTTACCTGTAGTGCCCGCTTACGGCGAAGCGGAGTTTAAGGTGGTCGCAACAGTAGGTGTGTTTGAAGCTATTCGTTTTGTGAGTGATCTGGTACAAAATTCTCGCGGGCAAGTTGCTTATACCCTTAAAGCCAAGCTGGATGTGGGGGCGATGCTTCCGGTTATTTATATCGAGAAGACGGGTAGTTATGTTCCGAAATGAGTTGGCCACTTTTTCTACAAAAATCCTCTTTAAATCTTTTCAGGAGTTGTCTTGTTTAAGCTTATCGGTGTAGTTGTTGGGTATTACTTATTTCACTTCTTCGGCGCTATCCTAGGTTGGTTTATCGGTTCGTTTTTTGATCGTATGCGGGTATATGGCTCGGGTGCAATCAACCCCATGCAGAATTCGCTGCGCCAAACCATTTTTCTAGAGACGCTGTTCATCTCGATGGGTAAGTTGGCTAAGGCAGATGGGCATGTTTCGCAGGAGGAGATCATCCACGTCGAGCAGTTTATGCAGAAGCTGGGCATGACTGAGGCGCACCGTGCTCAGGCGATAGCGTTGTTCAAGAAGGGCTCTGCACCGGAGTTTGATATCAAGCCCACCTACACCCGATTCATGTCGGTGTGTGGACACACCAAAAATCTGAAAGATGTGTTGCTGGTGTACTTGATTGTGATGGCGTTAGCTGATGGACATTTTCATCCGGCAGAAGAAGCATTACTTACTGACCTAGCCAATCAATTAGGTTATAGCCAAGCTGAGTTTAAGCACATGCTGGACATGGTGTTGAACCAGTCGCATTTTGGTGGTCAGCAAGTTAATTCGGCGACGGCATTGGAGGATGCGTATAAAGCGTTGGGTGTAACTGAAGATAGCACCGATGCTGAAATAAAACGAGCTTACCGAAAATTGATGAGTCAATATCATCCCGATAAATTGATGGGGCAGGGCTTGCCGGAAGATATGATCGCCATGGCAACTGAACAGGCGAAAGAGATTCAGTTGGCACATGATTTGATTAAGAAGCATCGCAATATTTAATCCGTATCTCGTATTAAGGTAAATCATGCCCACTCCACTTCCTGTCTTTTCTTTGCTTGAAACCCGCGTACTCGGTGTGCTTGCCGAGAAGCAGCGTACTGTGCCGGACAGCTATCCGCTGACACTCAATTTGTTGGTGACCGGTTGCAATCAGAAAAGTAGCCGCGATCCAGTGATTGAGGCGACTGAATCAGAAGTGCAAGGCGCGTTGGATAGTTTGAGGTCACATACGTTGATTATCGAAACCAGCGGGGGAAGAGCAGCGCACTATGCGCACAACATCGAACGGGTGCTGTATATCCCGACACAATCGACAGCGTTGTTGGCAATGCTGATGTTGCGCGGCCCGCAAACGGCGGGTGAGTTGCGCATCAACTGCGAGCGATTGCATAAGTTTGCGGACATTTCTTCTGTCGAAGCATTCTTGGTGGAGTTGTCCGAACGCGCAGATGGCGCGCTGGTGATGGAATTGCCACGACAACCCGGCTCACGCGAAAATCGCTGGACGCATTTACTTTCTGGTACGCCAGTAATGGATGAGAGTGTTGCCGTTAGAGCCTTTTCACCAGTGCCTCCAGGTGATGTGACAGTCGGTGAAATCGCTGCGCTGAAAGCGAATGTTGCCAAGCTGGAAGCCGAGGTAAATGAATTGAGAGGATTGATTACTAAGCTCTACGAAGAGTTGGGTATCGTGAAATCGTAAAGCGAGTTTTTTTAGATAGACTCAATAAGCAAGGACACAATCAGATGTCTTTTTTATTTGCTCTCAAGCTACTTATTGTCATTTTT
>CANFCA010000238.1 GCA_947445045.1 Gallionellaceae bacterium | reverse complement strand
TGCTTTGTGTCACCACGACTTTATCACCGAGTAATTGCAGCGTGCCTTGTGTTAATTTCACGCCGCCGATAAAAGTGCTGATTTGCTTGGCATCATCAATCGTTACTTGATCGGCATCTAATTGCACAGGTTTTTCGCGGTCAGCTCGTTCTGCAAAGCAAGAAGCTGTGAAGAGCAAGAAAAGGGTCGCGAGCAGAAAATTATTTTTTGGCAGGAACATATTCACTTCTAACGCGGGAGAGTAATTTAAAGGTTCGCAGCTTGTAGTCCATTTCCATGCCGACTGCATGAACTGTGGTGCGGACATCGGTGAGTATGATAGGTCGGTCTGTGGTAATCAGGTTTTGATTGGGTAGCATGTGTAGATATTCCGTTTGCAGCATGAGCTTTTCTTGTTGCAAACTGGCATCACGCAGCATTTCTACTTGGTCGTTAAGAATAACTTCTTCCCCTTTGCTGGTTATTTTACCTTGCTTGGCGGTGGTGTGTATCGCAATGCCTTCGTCGGAAAGGGTGGTTAATACAGGCTCGTCGAGGGTGGTGCTGTCATCTTCTGGATAATGATGCAGTTGCTTCGCGCTAATAATGAAGTGCGGCTTTCCTTGTGTATCCATCTTGGTCGCGGAAAAATTCTCCATCAAGGCATCGATGCTGAGGCGTGTATCAATTTTTGCTTTTGGAGGTTCAACTTGGGTTTGCATATTCAGCCAATATGTCACGCCCAACAAACCTATCATTGCTAGTAAAAGCAACCAATAGCGGGTGCGAGCTGCAACGCTCATTGCAAATACGGAGCAAGTTGCGCATCCAATGTACCTTGAGCTGACATGATGAGTTCGCAAGCCTCACGCACTGCGCCATGTCCGCCACTGCGCTGAGTGACGTAATGCGAATGTGTACGAACGAGTTTGGGAGATTCTGGAACGCTGATGGCCAATCCAACATGGCGCATAACTGTTAGATCGACAACGTCATCACCCATATAAGCTGCGGCATCGCGCGACAATTTAAGTTTGTTGAGCAGGTCTATCATTGCGGTCAGCTTGTGCTCCGCACCTTGATATACGTATGTGATACCAAGATTTTTCGCGCGTGCTTCCACACAACGCGAAGTTCGTCCAGTAATGATGGCAACTTCAACGCCACTGGCGCGCAGCATTTTGATGCCATGACCATCCAGTGAATTAAAGCGCTTGAATTCTTCGCCTGAATCGGAAAAATATAAACCGCCATCGGTCATCACACCGTCCACATCAAAGGCGATCAAGCGTGTTAATTTTGCGCGACTAGTAGGCATGTTTTCTCCTAAATAACTTTTGCATGTAGCAAGTCGTGCATGTTTAAAGCACCGACGAGTTTTTGTGATTCATCTACCACTAAAATTTGGCTGATGTTGTATTGCTCCATCGTTTGCACGGCTTCAGCGGCAAGGCTGTCGGGGTTGATGCAGCGCGGGTTGGCGGACATCACATCGCGCACCAACGTGGTATTGAAGTCTAATTTATTTTGCAAAGTGCGGCGTAAATCGCCATCCGTATAAATGCCGACGACGTGCTGGCTGGCATCGACAATCGCCGTCATCCCCACGCCTTTTTTGGAAATTTCTAAAATCGCTTCACCTAATGTCGCATCAACATTCACCATTGGTAAACGCTCGCCGCTACGCATGATGTCGTGTACGTGGGTGAGTAAACGCCGCCCCAAACTTCCGCCAGGATGCGAGCGGGCAAAATCCTGTGCACCGAAACCTTTCGCATCCAACAACGCGACAGCGAGTGCATCGCCTAGTGCTAAAGCCGCTGTAGTGCTGGCCGTCGGGGCGAGGTTCATCGGGCAAGCTTCCTTATCGACTGCTGCATTCAAATGCACGTCGGCAACTTTTGCGAGGCTGGATGCAGAGTTTCCCGTCAAGCTAATCAGTTTTGCGCCTTGGCGTTTAATGGTTGGAACAATCGCCATCAGCTCCTGACCTTCGCCCGAATACGATATGGCGATGATGACATCTTCACTGGTAATCATGCCAAGATCACCGTGACTGGCTTCGCCGGGATGCACGAAATAAGCGGGCGTGCCAGTACTGGACATGGTGGCGGCAATTTTTCGTGCGATATGACCCGACTTGCCCATGCCGCTAACAATGACGCGGCCGTGACAACTTAAAATTAAATTCAGTGCGTGGAGAAAATGCTCATCAAGGCGTTGACTCAGTGCTTGCACAGCGGCAGCTTCGATGTTTAATACCTCGCGGCCAAGCTCAAGTGCGCGGGGTGTGGCGGTGAGTGGTTTATTCATGCGGCGCATTATAGCAATTGCAACGCAAGCTTGAGTGCGGCATCATCTAGCCCATATAAATAAGTTTCACATTCATGGAAAGCTCACTCTCTCTCGTTCTTATTTTGCTCGCTACTGCTGTAGTGGTAGTGGTGTTGTGTCGTTTATTGCATTTGCCCGCCATGCTGGGCTATCTTGCGGTCGGCATTTTGATTGGCCCGCACGCCTTGGCATGGATACCTGAGGCCATGGAAACTCAACATCTCGCCGAATTCGGTGTGGTGTTTTTGATGTTTAGCATAGGCTTGGAGTTTAGTCTTACGCGCCTAAGTTCAATGAAGCGCACAGTGTTCGGCTTGGGATCGGCTCAGGTGCTGACGACGATAGCTTGGGTGATGGTAATTGCCACATTGCTCGGTTTGGACTGGCGCGCAGGCTTGGCATTGGGCGGTGTGTTAGCCATGTCATCCACAGCAATCGTTAGCAAAATGTTGGTGGAACGTGCCGAATTGAATCTGCCTTACGGCCAGCAGATGATGGGCGTGCTGTTATTTCAAGACCTTGCCGTCGTGCCGCTGCTGATTATCATTCCCGCGTTGGCGACGAATCCATCGGATATGTATGCCACGTTGGCGTACGCTACGCTTAAAGCGGTGGGCGTGCTGTTGCTGTTGTTAGTATTCGGGCAGCGCATCATGCGCCAGTGGTTTCACGTTGTGGCGCGGCAAAAATCCTCTGAACTATTCATGCTCAACGTGTTGTTGATTACCTTGGGCTTGGCCTATTTCACTGAGTTGGCGGGGCTGTCATTAGCGCTTGGTGCTTTCGTGGCGGGCATGTTGATTGCCGAAACGGAATACCGTTACCAGGTTGAAGAAGATATCAAGCCGTTCCGTGATGTGCTGCTTGGCTTATTTTTTATCACGATCGGCATGAAGCTAGATGTAGCAAGCGTGGTGAATGATTTCGGCTGGATCCTATTGGTATTACTCGCGTTGATTATTTTCAAGGCAATCATCATCACGCTGTTAGCGCGTGCGCTGGAAGGCGATTGGGGCGTGGGTTTGCGCAGTGCGATAGGCTTGGCGCAAGCAGGCGAGTTTGGCTTTGTGTTGTTGACACTCGCCG